>NZ_JBHZPE010000066.1:0-17752 GCF_042787985.1 Peribacillus sp. YIM B13481 | reverse complement strand
GCCCAGTAGATTACCGGGTTCATGCCCTCAAGGTTGCCTAATTAAATAAAGTGTCTAACTTTTTGGGTTCACTTCACTATCGGAGAAGGCCTTTTTTTAATGGGAATATTATAATGTAAAATGTTGGATCATTATCATACGAAAAAGCGTGTTTGATCTTTTTATCAAAACACGCTTTTTCCATTTGTTATAAATTTTTTTTAAGTGAATGTTTAGCCAACAATTGTTATTGCCATCATTTAATTAATAACACGGACAGCCTTTACAAAACTAGGTCCCCAGTAAGAATTGTTAATGTTAGCGTAGGATACACCTTTAGATGTGGAAGCATTCAGCATTTGACCGTTTCCGGCATAAATTCCTACATGATTAATTACACCATCATTATTGGTATCGAAAAATACTAAATCCCCTTTTTGAAGGGCTTTCAGAGATACAGCCGTACCAGCCTGTGATTGTGCCACTGAATTTCGAGGCAAGGAAATACCTGCATTTTGGAAAGCTCTTAATGTGAATGAAGAGCAATCAAATATGTCAGTACGTGAAGTGCTCGCACCGTAAACATACTTAGCTCCTAGGTATCTTGCGCCGGCAGCCAAAACTTGATCCGCTTTGGAAGAATAAGTCAATTTGGACGGTTTTTTAGATGCAGATGAAGATACTGATGCTTTCCCGGAAACACGGATGGATTGGCCTATACGAATACGATCTGAATTAGAAATATTAGGGTTTATTTTAAGTAAGGCACTAAGGGAAAGGTTATATCTGTTAGCGATGGTCGATAAGGAATCCCCTAGTTTAACCACATAAGTTTCTGTTGTATTTTTACTATTGTTCGTATAGTTGTTAAGGGTATTAACCTTCAAAACTTGACCGGGAAAAATAAGAGTGCTAGTCAAACGGTTTTCAGACTTTAATTGTTGGATAGTCATATTATTGACTCTGGCGATTTTTCCAAGGGTGTCCCCTGATTTGACTGTGTAAGTATCACCTGAATTACTATTTTTAGCCTTAGAGCTAGATGCAGGAGCTTGTCCGGAAACACGGATGGATTGTCCAATATAAATACGATCCGAATTGGAAATATTAGGGTTTGATTTAAGCAAGGCACTAAGGGAAAGGTTATATTTTTTAGCAATTTTAGATAAAGTATCCCCTAGTTTAACCACATATTTTCCGGTTTTGTCTATATTTTTATCCGTTTGCATGTTAAGGCTATTGACCTTCAAGACCTGGCCGGGAAAAATAAGGGCACTGGTCAAATGGTTTTGAGATTTTAACTCTTGGACAGTTGTATTATTAGCTTTAGAAATTTTATCAAGGGTGTCCCCTGATTTGACTTGATAAGAACCAGCATAAGCAGAATTTCCTGCCACAAGGGTACCTATTATAGTTCCTGCAAGAATAAAAGAGTTTTTCGAATTGTTCATTTAGGAAAGTTCCTCCTGATGTGGTAAAAAAATATGTAGCATCTATATTATAAGGCTATGAAATATAAAAAACATGACAATATAAAAAAAATTCATTCAGAAAATAAATGAAATTCGCCTTTTCAGGTTATCCTGTTACAGGTAAATATAGTCTGGTCACCTCGAGTGGGATTCAAGTGCAATGAAATAGGGCACATTCAGATTATATTAATTGCAGAAAGTAGGTTGGGATGGTTCAAAGATAGTTTCAAAAATACAGGGTTTGGCCGTAGAAATGGATAACAAGTCTCCTTGAAATTCATTACATAAAATGGAGGTTTGGGGTCGGGTAATTAAAAAGAAAGGTAAGAATACATCTCCTTACCTTTCCTTGATTAATTTTTTAATATTGTCTATAAACGTAGGGATCATCAGGTGCAACGATTTTGCTATGTGATGATACTTTGAGTATTGGAATGGTTTTTTTAAATGGCTGATAATAAATGGATTCCAATTCACCCGTCACGGAATACCACTCATCATTTTTAGGATGCATTCCTTCAGGAAGTTCGATCAGCATACCGAATACCCCAGAGTCTGCGACACAGTGAATGACCCCAAAACGAAACAGGAATACCTGGTTTTTGGCTAGCTCATCTGAATTGTACGAAAATCCGGTTAACGTTATTTGTTTGCCGGCGAACTTTCCAGGGGAGTAATAGATGGCTTCTAAATCGGTAAGATAGTTTTTGTCGGTTAAATGAAGACTATCATGATCAGCCAAGCTTTTGAGCGAGTGATCCATTAAAGTTAAATAATCATCCTTGCCATAATAAAGACTCGTATCCGGCTGCAGAAATTGATGCTGGCTATATTCATCTGTGTCATCATACACGGGGAAATGAAATCCTTTTTTTTCTACGATATTGGAGTCCATTGTGGCAACAGGCAAAAAGAGGCCGGTTAAAATGGGAATTAAAAATAGCGTGTAAGTAAGGTTTTTTTTCCATTTCTTGTTTTCCTGGGAGTGATCATGCCCGCACTGACAATCCTCACACTCTTCTTGATTTCCTTCTTTAATATATATATAAGATCCCATTAAAGTGAAAATAGCCAGTATATAGATAGCAATCTGTGAAACGTAAGAATATTCCATATTAATGTATTTTGATATATTCCCTGAGGCGTGTAGATGCATGAATAAAAATGTAAGTCCAAGTAATATGAATAATCTTCCCATATAAAACACCCTCTTTAAGAAATAAACAATAAAGTTAAACCAAGGACGGAAATAAATATATAAGCCATCAAACATAAAACAAATTTTGTTTTGAATGTACCTAAAAGCATGATCGTATTTTTAATATCAAACATGGCCCCAAATACAAGAAAAGCAACTAGTGAAGAGGGCGAGAAGGTACTTCTAAAAGAACTTGCAACAAAGGCGTCTGCTTGGGAGCACAAGGACATGACATAAGACAAAGCCATCATGACTACATTCCCGGGTAATTTACCTTGACCAATTTCTAGCAATAGGGATGTTTTCAAAAAGGTTTGAATGGCAGCTGCCAGAAGTGCACCAATGATCAGGTACTTTCCAACAGAAAAGAACTCTTCAATCGAGTGTTTAAACATCCCCGTTATCTTGTCTTTAAATGTATGTTTTTTGTGATGTGTATGTTCGATATGTTCCTGTTTAAGCTGATTTGTCTTAAATTGAAAAGATAGGATGCATGCAATGATCAAGACGACCAACAATGCAATTCCACCACGATAGAAAACCATGCTCCAGCTATTACCAAACGCAATATAGGTGGAAAACAGGACGATCGGATTCAGAATAGGCGCAGAAAGCATAAAGGCAATGGCCGCTGAAAGAGGAACCCCTTTAGCAATCAAACGGCGGGTAATCGGGACGATCCCGCACTCACATGCAAGAAAAAAGACCCCTGCACCTATTGCGAATAGAACTGATAAGATCGGATTTTTTGGTATAACCCTTGCGATCATCTCTTCTGACACAAACATTTGGATGATTCCAGATATAAGGACTCCCAGTAGAATGAAGGGAAGGGATTCAATTAGGATACTAATAAAAATTGTATTCATTTGCAATAGGGCCTGAACGTTCATCATAAACCACCTTCCATGTTGCTGACTTAACTATATTAGTTTCGTAATATAAGGAAGTCAATTATTTATTACTAATGTAATAGGCTGGAAGTTTAATGTTTAGGTAAATATTGTAAAATGATTTAATTGTAATGTAACGAATTATTTTGAAAGAAGAAAAGAAAGGGAAAAAGGAGACGGAATTGTGACAAGTTATTAGTTGTCACTAATAAAAGAAGGATTAGTAATTACTTCAACTAACACTTTGTTCCTTGTGTCTTCGATGGACTCTACATACATTCACAGTGCTTTCGTCCACGACTTTTTGAAATGGACTTCGAGATGCGGAGTCCATTATTTTTTCGGCCTTTCCCCGTCGCCCATTAATCAGTCAGTCTGGGAAAAAACCCCCGGACTGGTGGAAATTACCACCTTCTTGGTAATTTCGATTGTCTTTTACTAAGCAGTTATTTCTTATGGACATAGAAAAAAATCCCCCAAAGTGTTTGTGAAACATCAACAGAATACCTGTAGCCTTTTTCACCGTTCACTTAGAGGAGATATCATCACCGTGATTTTCCCTATCATCCTTTTTTAATTAGGTTCTTGCGAGAGATAAACGGATTGTCGGTAACCCAAAAACGCCACGGATAATCTTTTGCTTCCCCGGAGTTATCAATTCCGACGCGGGGCCCGCTAGAAATGTGTTCGGGTTGCTTTCCGGCAGCAAGATATAGAGGAGGATCAGTAAAGGACCGACCATAATCAGCCATGGTGATGCCAAGTGCCTTGGTTAGCTTTCCAGGTCCATCCGTCCATTTACGTATATCGGCTATTCCGCGTCTTTCCTGCATTAACTCAAGCCCTGAATAGGGTTCCAAAGCGCGAATCAAAATGGCCTCCGGATTTTCAGGCCCGCCGCTTACAACATTGACCAGTGTATGTGTGTGCATGACGTATGTATAAATTAAACCGGACTCACCGAACATCACTTCCGTCCGTTTAGTCCTTCTATTTCCAAAACTATGTGCGGCCCTGTCCACCGGTCCCATATAAGCCTCTGTTTCAACAATGAATCCAGAAGCGGTTCCATCCGCAGTTTCTTTTACAATCAGGCAGCCAAGCAGGGATTTTGCCAGTTCAAGCGTAGGCTGATTATAAAAATCCGCAGGCAAAATTGAATGGTTTATCTTGTTCATAGTATCACTCCATTTAGTCTCTTACAGGTAAATTTCCCTTATCGATGAAAAAGAAACATAGGAATGCGGGAATTAAAAAGGCCGGCTGATATAATCAGCCGGTCCAGAGCATATTTTTAACCTATTTCCTTTTCGGTTTCTTGATCTCTTTTTATTCGGCCCGAACCCACGGAAAGTGCCACTAATATTCCGGCGGAAACAAAAAAGATACCTGTGACGAAAACACTGGAAAATGCACCGATCCAAGCATTTTCAATCGTTTTTATAAGGATATTACTGACTTCCGCCGGCATTTTAAGGTTTTCAGGATAAAGCATGATGTTGAATAACTTATCCGTTTTATCGGCTAGTGCTTTCAATGCCTCATGCAATACAGGGTTCTTTTGGCTTACGACCGCATCATCCATATTTTGCTGGAGATTATGATTCATGACGGCATTCAAAACCGTGATGCCCATCGTTCCTCCTATTGATCGGAAGAAGGTCGAAGCCGCTGTAACCGACCCTAGCTGTGATTTTGGAAATTCATTTTGAACGGCAATCATCAATGTCGGCATGACAAGACCCATGCCGATCCCAAGGATAGCCATGAATGAGTACGCAGTGAATATGGTCGTACTGCCGTCCATCGTACTCATTAGGAAGAAGCCTAGCGTCGCAATGGCCATTCCATAGGTAAGCACTGTTCGAAAACGGAATTTCAACAGTAACCGCCCGCCAACGACGCTGGAAAGAATCAAACCGATCATCATCGGAGTCATTGTCGACCCCGCTTTCGTTGGTGAAACTCCCAGTACGCCTTGCATGAACAGCGGGACGAACATGATTGCCCCGAACATCCCGAGGCCCAGCAGGAATCCCAAAATACTTGTGGTGGCAAAAACTCTATTTTTAAAAAGAGATAAATCAAGAATCGGTTCAACTGCTTTTCTTTCAAAAAAGATGAATAGAGTAATGAAGACAATGGTGCTGCCGAAAATCAAGAGAGATTCCAGTGATATCCATTCGAACTTATCACCACCGAAGGTCAAGCCAAGCAGTAAGAGGACAATACCAGGAATCAAGGTGAAAATGCCTAGATAATCGATGTTCACTTTCTCTGATTTTCGTATGCCTTCATGTTTCAACCCGACATAAATCAATATGGCAGATAGTAAGCCCGTCGGTACATTGATCAAAAATATCCAATGCCAGCTGATATGGTCAACGATCAGGCCACCCAAAAAAGGACCAATGACAGAACTTAAACCAAAAAGGGCTCCAAATACACCCTGCCATTTGGCCCTTTGTTCCGCAGAGAATATATCGCCGATTATCGTTTGGGACAAGGGCATGATCATTCCGCCGCCGAGTCCCTGCAGACCCCTGTAGATGATCAATTGTTCCATCGAAGTGGCAGTGGCACATAAAAACGAACCGATCGTAAAAATGATCGTACCAAGCAGATAAAGGGAACGTCTGCCATATAAGTCAGATAGCTTTCCAACAATCGGTACAACTGTCGTTGAGGCTATTAAATACGCAGTCGTTACCCATGCAAAGATGGTAAAACCATTCAATTGGCCGATTATCGTCGGCATTGCCGTCCCGACAATCGTCTGTTCCAATGAACTGAAAAACATTCCAATGATCAATCCTGCTAAGACAAGCTTGGTATTAACCACTTTTTTCTCAATTTGCATACTATTTCTCCATTCCTTAATCTATATTCCTTTATTAGGTTGTGACTGGTAGGTCAAAATTATAAATCTGAAGTGACCAATTAGTCAACATTTTTTTTCGCAAAAAATGTTGCATGAAGGAGTGAGTTCTTAAAGGTAAAGGTAGTTTCATTCATATCATCTTAGTAATTCGACCAGAAACCACTAAATCCTTCCTGATTAATACCCGCAAGCGTGTTTCCATTTACCATATCCGATATAATAAGAAGGAATATAGATGAACTTATGATTGGAAGTGTAAGATATGAATAAAAAAATCGGGTTTATTGGATGCGGTAAAATGGGGGAAGCAATGCTTGAGGGCATGTTGCATGCAGAGGTCATTTCCCCTGATGGAATCATGGTCAGTACAGCGAGTGTCGAAACTAAAACTAAAATCACCATGAAATATAAGGTTAAAGGAACTTTGGAGAATAAAGAGGTTGCCGGTTTTGCTGATTTTCTGTTTCTAGGGATTCAACCTTCCATGCATAAGCAGGTGCTTGAAGAAGTCAAGAACCATGTGAAAGATGACGCTGTGATCATTACAATGGCAGCTGGAATCACTATTTCCCTAGTTGAGAATATCTTCGGGAAAAGAGTGAAGGTTGTCCGGACGATGCCAAACACCCCTTCGCTTGTCGGTGAAGGCATGACGGCTATGAGCATTAATGATGAAATTACGGATGCTGATATAGAGGATGTGACTGCACTGCTGAATAGCTTCGGTAAAACGGAAATCCTGCATGAAGATTTGATGGATGCAGTACCAGCCATCAGCGGTTCTTCACCTGCTTATGTATACATGTTCATCGAAGCACTAGCAGATGGAGGGGTCCGTGATGGCATACCAAGGAAACAAGCATACCGAATGGCAGCACAAGCTGTAATGGGAGCTGCTAAAATGGTACTTGAAACGGAAAGACATCCAGCCTCATTAAAGGATGATGTCTGCACCCCGGGTGGTTCAACGATATCCGCAGTAGCGTCTTTAGAGAAGAATCAGTTTAGATCCAGCATTTTGCAAGCAATGAAGGCCTGTACGGATAAAACGAAAGGGTTCGGCAAGTAAGGAAGGATGGATTGCCTCCAAGCGGGCAATCTCCTTTTTTGTACATTATTATCAGAATGTTTAGTGAAAAAGAGGGGGATGCAGAATGAATGGCTATATAGAGGATCTAAGGAAGATACTGACGGAAGAACAAGTCACGGTGAATGAGACTTTATTGGAACAGCATAGCCATGACGAATCATATCATACTCCGCATTTACCGGATATGGTCATATACCCAAGAGATACTGCGGAAGTCAGTGCAGTCGTGCGTTATGCGAATGAGCATGAAATACCGGTCATTCCATTTGGATTAGGATCAAGTTTGGAGGGGCATGTAGTTCCGGTCAAAGGAGGGATTTCCCTGGATTTGTCCTTGATGAATCAAGTATTGGAAATCAGGGAAAATGATTTCCTTGTGAAGGTTCAACCAGGTGTGACAAGGACGCAGCTCAATAAAGAATTAAAAAAATACGGTTTGTTCTTTTCCGTCGATCCTGGCGCCGATGCAACAATGGGAGGGATGGCAGCTACGAATGCAAGTGGGACGACATCGGTCAAATATGGGATTATGCGTGATCAAGTCAGGAATCTGGAAGTGGTTTTAGCAAACGGTGAAGTGATCCATACCGGAAGTTTAGCGACAAAATCATCTTCAGGCATTCATTTGAATGGCTTGTTTGTCGGCTCGGAAGGTACGCTAGGTGTATTTACTGAACTGACATTAAAGGTATACGGCATTCCTGAAGTCACCATGGCAGGAAGAGCCTCATTTCCAACCGTGGAACAGGCCGTATTTGCGGTTAATGGAATCATGCTTGCTGGAATCCCGATTGCACGAATTGAATTGGTTGATGCCGAGTCCATAAAAAAAGTTAATCAATTCATGGACAAATCCTATGATGTCAAACCAACTTTATTCCTCGAGTTTCATGGTAATTTTGCCGGACTGGAACAGGACATCAAGTTTGCCAAGGAAATCGTAAGTGATTTTGGAAGTGGGGATATCAAGTTTGAAACGGATTCAAAAGCAAGGAATGCTTTATGGGAAGCCCGCCATAATCTCGCGTACGCATTCATTCACAGTGCCCCTGGAAAGAAACTTATGGTGACCGACGTAAGTGTGCCACTTACTGAATTATCGAATGCCATATTGGATACAAGGGAGAAAGTCGAACAATCAAAAGTGGAGGGAGCGATTGTAGGACATGTAGGTGACGGGAATTATCATGTGTTGTTCATGATTGATCTAAATAATCCTGAGGAAATTAATGAAGCGAAGAGGTTAAATGAAGAAATCGTTGAATATGCTTTAACGAAAGGCGGTACATGTACTGGTGAACATGGGGTCGGCCTTGGAAAATCAAAGTATCAGCGAAGGGAACATGGCGCAGCTTACGAAGTGATGAAAACCATCAAACAGGCATTGGACCCTATAGGAATAATGAATCCTGGGAAAATTTTCGCGGATTAGAAATGGTCTATTATGGTAGATTAGTATAATATTACTCTTAATTTGTGAAAGGGCAGGAAAATCCAACTTATTAAAAGTTTGTACGAAGAGGGACATCTTCAAGGGATTCCCGTCCAAAAAAATAAGAGTCCAGACACGATGTGTGTCTGGACTCTTATTTTTTATTAAGCGTTAATGTTATTTGGGTTTAAGGCGTTTTCAACACTTACGTAATTGTAGCCTAGGTCTGTCGCAACTGCTTCGAACGTGATTTCACCGTTTGCCACGTTGACGCCTTTTGCAAGTGCGTCATTTTCAAGGATCGCTTTGATTGCGCCTTTGTTTGCGATTTGCAGTGCAAATGGTACTGTTACGTTAGTTAAAGCTACTGTAGAGGTTTGTGGCACCGCTCCTGGCATATTCGCTACTGCGTAATGCACTACTCCATGTTTAACATAGGTAGGGTTATCATGTGTTGTTATGTGGTCAACCGTTTCAAAGATACCGCCTTGATCGATTGCAACATCGACAATGACTGAACCTGGGGACATCGATTTAACCATTTCTTCTGTAACGAGTTTAGGAGCTTTAGCACCTGGAATCAATACAGCACCGATTACTAAATCAGCATCTTTGACTGCTTCTGCAATATTATAAGGATTGGAGATGAGTGTAGTGAGTTCATTTCCGAAAATATCATCAAGTTGACGAAGGCGGTCAGGGCTTAAGTCAAGAATGGTAACATCTGCGCCTAATCCAATAGCGATTTTAGCTGCATTCGTTCCAACCATACCTCCGCCGACAACAGCGACTTTACCACGTTTCACTCCAGGAACTCCGCTTAAGAGAATTCCTTTGCCACCGTTATTTTTTTCAAGGAACTGAGCACCGATTTGTGCAGCCATGCGTCCAGCCACTTCACTCATTGGTGTCAATAAAGGAAGTGTGCGGTTCACTGCAACTGTTTCATAAGCAATGGCCAAGACACCGCTTTCTTTTAGGGCCTGAGCTAGTGCCGGTTCAGCCGCAAGATGCAAATATGTGAAAAGGATTAAATCCTTTCGGAAATATTTATATTCAGATGAGATAGGTTCTTTTACTTTCATGATCATTTCTGTGCTTGACCAAACGCTTGCAGCGTCCTCGACTATTACTGCGCCAGCTTCTTGGTATGATTCATTTGTAAAACTGCTTCCTAGACCTGCGTTCATTTCGATTAATACTTCATGCCCCGCATTGACTAATGCTACAACCCCAGCTGGAGTGATAGCTACACGGTTTTCATTGTTTTTAATCTCTTTTGGAATTCCTATTCTCATCTTAATCCCTCCAATAATATGTGTTTTACTATTTGTATCTCAAGTATAGTTGGAAAAAGAAACAGTTAGTATGTGGAAATCAGAAAAATGAAAAAGGTGTATTTGTGGAATTCCACAAATGCAGTTTCAATATAGATGGACTTACCAGGACCAAGGCACTTGATTCATATCATAAACGTGTGAAGATATAACGCTGAATTCTAATTCTTTGCTATAGGCTCTTGAATGCGCTCTAAAATCCGTCTTTTCTTATAAAGCATGATTCCCGTATCGGCCATATCGGCAATCATGGAACGATTGGTCAGGGCACCAAAGATAATTCCAGCAACCGGAACCATTTGCAGAAGCTTTTTCCAGCCAAACTGATCACGGTATGTATAAACGACTTCTCGCCATCCTTGCAGCTCGGATGCTATTTCCCTTTTTGATTCTGAATCAGGCAGGTTCATTTTCGACAATTCATTTAATAGGGCCTTTTTGCCGACAACATCCGAAGCTGTGAACTGCAGACATTTGACTATGAAAATACGCTCTTGACGGTCACTGGGATTGAAGCCATAAGTGATGGCGATATCCTGAAGTGTTTTGATCGACATACCGAGAAGAAGGGGGATGTCGATAGCTATGGTGAAGATTCCACCAATACCGGTAGTGGCGCCTTGAACCGTTGCCAATTTGCTGCCTGAATTTTTAATTTCTTGACTAACGCTATCCATGATATGGAGGGGGATGCCTGAAACATCTTCCAGGGCAGTAATATTCACCTCGGGATTCTTGGCCTTTAGCTTACTTAGAATATGAGCTTCTTTCGTTAGATATTTTCCGCCGTTCTGAATGTAGCTGCCGATTTCATCAAGCATGACACCCAATTTTTTCTGAATGAAATCCGGTGTCAATTTGTCCAATAGTTTGAAGGGGATTCGCCCAATCCGTTCCCAAAACCATAGCCCTTTCTGATCCTTTTCCCACTTTTCTATGATCTTTAATTCTTTTTCAAGTTCTTCTTTTGTTTCAAGTTTCATATGATCAACCTTTCATCACACTTCTAGTATTCCATATCAAGGAATATATCATTGATTTTTCTTGAAAAATTCATCATATTGTTTAAGTTTTATGTTAAGAAACAGGGACATTTTTTGAATGGGATCTTTTAACCGGATGTTTCCCACTTCTGAGATTCGTTTTAATCGGTAATTCAATGTATTCACATGGATATGAAGATTTCTAGAAGCTTCATTTGGGTTGCAGTCTTTCTCTAGGTAGACAGTGAGTGTCTGCAGCAATTCCGTCTGGTTTTTCATGTCGTATGCTTTTAGCTTCAATATGGAAGGATGAACATGACGCTGTTTGTTGCTTGCGAGCGCTTCAATCATTTGAAACATGCCAAGTTCTTCATAATGTAAAATGAGCTTCATGTCATCAGGGAAAATATTCTTCATTTTCAGGGTGTATTGTGCTTCTTCGTAACTTGATTTAACATCCATTAAGTTTTTATACATATTGCCAGCCGTTCCAAGGATATGCTCAACACCGAAACGTCGTTTCATTTCCAGTATGAAAAAAGGAATGAAATCATATATAGATGCAGAAAAAGAAGGGCTGTTTTCCTGGTTGGCTCCTGCGAAAAGAATGAGCTTGTTATGGTCAATGGCAAATAAGGAACTGTTTATCTTTTGCGTAGTCGTTAACATGTATGAAATGTAGCGTTCCACTTCGCGATTGATCTCTTTAGGAAATTCGAATACTAAAATGGAAAAAACCACGGGAACATGGATGGAGAATTTCGTGAAATTTTCATTTATTTCAGATTCTTCTTGGTAGTGCCCAGTCAACATGCGCCAAAGGAATTCTTGATGCCCAGCTTCTTTCCTTTTCTTTTTCAATTGCAATTGCTGTAATTGGTTTTTCGCTTCCTTGGCAGCCAATTGCAGGAATTTCATATCCTCTTCGGAGAAAGGTTCATTGACTTCCAAGGCCCAAATGAAGCCAAGGACTTCATTATTTTTCCGAATGGAAACGGCAGCCCTGTTACCAAGACCAACATCATTGATTGCCCCTATTTTAATGGGTGCATCCTCTTTCAATAAAGCTGGGATGAAACCATCTTTCCATAAACTGTTGATGACCTTTTCAGGTACACGTCTTCCGATAATGGTCATTATACGAGCCTGATCCGTAGTATCATCATGTGTGCTATATGCAAGTAAGCGGTGGTTACCGTCCTCGATTGTAATGGGGCAACCTAAAACAGAACTGATTCTATCGGCAAACTCCATCATATCTCCATAAAGGTCTTTAAAAATATCTCTATTTTTTTCGAATTCCTTCATATCTATTTTGCCCCTCGCTTAAAAAAATTCCTTCTCCTTGAATTTTATACGATTTCTTATGAATAAGCATAGATAAATCCTTAAATTACAAGATGCTTTTTTTGATGAAAACAGAAAATCCCTCCCGATGTGAACCGGAAGGGATTTTTTTAAATTAGAATAGGAAATTAATCAAAAGATAAATCAAACCTGCTAATGTTGCCGAGATGGGAATGGTAATGAACCAAGTGATGATCATTCTTTTAGCCGTTCCCCATTTTACGCCCTTTACACGATGGGCCGATCCAACTCCAAGGATTGAAGATGAAATGACATGGGTGGTACTGACCGGCATGTGTATTATGGTCGCGCCGAAAATGATAAAGGCTCCGGTTAGATCCGCAGCAACACCATTGACTGGACGGATCTTCATAATTTTGCCGCCTACGGTTTTAATGATTTTCCATCCGCCAACGGAAGTTCCAAGTCCCATTGCTACCGCACAGGAAAATTGAACCCAGAAGGGGATTTCTGAACTTGTTGCATAACCATTTGCAATAAGGGCCATCGTGATGATACCCATCGCTTTTTGAGCGTCGTTCGTTCCGTGGGTATACGATTGAAGTGCTGCAGTAGCAATCTGTATAGTACGGAACCTTTGGTTTGTTTTTGTCAGGTTATTGTTTTTAAAGACGACTTTAAAGATGCTATAAACGATAAACCCGATTGCAAAAGCAATTAACGGGGAGAAGATCAAAGCTTGAAGAATTTTCAAGAATCCTTCCCATTTAATGCCGGCGAATCCTGCTGCAGCAATTGCAGCACCTGCAATCGAACCGATCAATGCGTGGGAGGAACTGCTTGGTATTCCGTAATACCAGGTAAGAAGATTCCATATGATAGCGGCGAGCAGAGCTGCCAATATTACATATGAACCATTCGGAAGCGTGAACGGATCCACGATATCCTTCGTTATTGTCTTCGCCACTCCAGTAAATGTCATGGCTCCGACGAAATTCATGATGGCCGCCATGATGATGGCATGCCGAGGCTTCATGGCCTTTGTTGAAACAGCAGTCGCTATTGCATTGGCTGTATCATGGAAACCATTGATGAAATCAAATGCTAAAGCAAAGAAAACGATTAATATTGTTAAAATTAATAAAGTATCCATTTATTGGGGTACTCCTTAGGCGTTTTTCATTATGATTGTTTCAAGGGTATTGGCCACTGCTTGACAATGATCGGCGATGTCTTCAAGGCTTTCGTAAATTTCTTTATATTGAATGATCCTGATTGGATCTTTTTCTACGGTAAACAAGTTTTTGATCGATTGACGTTGGATTCCGTCACAAACGGATTCAAGATCTTTAATTTTGATTGCATTTTCACGAATCATTGGCAATTTTTTTGTGGAAAGTGTATCGACAGCTATTGCAATCTCATATGTACACTCTTTGATTGCATCCACAAACTTAAGCATATACTCATCTGCATTGACAATTGAGTACATTTCGAATAATGCGGCACAGTGTTCCAAACCGTCTATGACATCATCCATTCTCATGGTTAATTCAAGGATATCCTCGCGCTCGATAGGAGTGATGAAGGCATTGTTCAGCTCTTTAATCACGTTATGAACCATTGAATCGCCTTTATGCTCATAGTCTTTCATCGTATCTGAAAATACTTTTAGATCGGAGATGTTTTTCAGTTTATAATCTGCGAAATAGTCAGCACCTTCTTTAAGGTTTTGAGCGATGTTGAAAAGCATTACTGCGAATTTGTCTTTTTTTGATTTAAAAGCCATGTTAAAGCCTCCCAATTAGTCATGCAAATTTGCGCACTTTTAGTCGTACGCTTAGTATTAACAAATTGATTGTAACGAATTCATGTAGTTTCAGGGAAGGTTTTTCGACGAAAATTTACAAAATCTTAATAAAACTTTACATACAAAAACAAGGATAAGTAAAAAATGGTAAACAGTTACACTTGCAAGCGTAGAAAAAAGCCTTTCCGATATGGAAAGACTCAAGAGTTTATAAAAATAAAGCAATGAAATAATATATAATTCCAGCTAATGAAGCGGAAATCGGCAAGGTGATGAACCAAGTGATCAACATGCTTTTAGCTGTTCCCCATTTTACCCCTTTAATGCGGTGTGCAGAACCGACCCCAAGTATGGAAGAGGAAATGACATGTGTCGTACTGACCGGCATATGCAGGAAGGTGGCACCAAAAATGATGCCTGCACCAGTTATATCTGCAGCAACCCCATTTACCGGCCGTATTTTCATGATTTTACCGCCAACCGTTTTGATGATTTTCCAGCCCCCGATTGATGTACCAAGCGCCATGGCTATTGCGCAGGATAATTGTACCCAGAAAGGAACTTCAGAGGTAGAGGCATATCCGTTAGCGATCAAAGCCATCGTGATGATACCCATGGATTTTTGAGCATCATTCGTTCCATGTGTATAAGACTGGATGGCGGCCGTGAGAATTTGTATTCTCCTGAATCGCTTATTGGTTTTTCCTAAATTATTATTTTTGAATACTACCTTGAAGATACTGTATACAATGAATCCAAGCGTAAAGGCAAGGATGGGGGATAGAATCAATGCCTGGACGATTTTAGTGAATCCACTCCATTTAATTGCATCGAAGCCACTCGCCACTATGGCAGCTCCCGCAATTGAACCAATGATTGCATGGGATGAACTGCTTGGAATGCCAAAATACCAAGTGATTAAATTCCATGTTATTGCCGAAAGAAGAGCAGCAAGGATAACATAAGAGCCATTGTTTAATGTGAAGGGATCAACGATATCCTTCGTAATGGTATGCGCTACACCAGTAAACGTCAGCGCTCCTAATAAATTCATGACCGCAGCCATGATGATTGCATGACGTGGTTTTAGAGCCTTGGTCGATACAGCTGTAGCGATGGCGTTAGCCGTATCATGGAAACCATTGATAAAGTCAAAGACCAAAGCAAAAATAATAATTAGCGCGGTTAAAATGAATATGCTATTCATACATGGAAGACTCCCTTAATTTCAAGTATGTAATGTAACTATGGATTGTGGCCAATAAATTGGCGCAAGACAGCTTGCGACTCCTCACTAATTAGAATGGAAGTTTTACGTTTGATTATTCTTTAAAGATGGCACCTTCTTTTTTACTTGGTTTAAAATCAACTATTCAATTGTAACGAATTTCATATCTATAAGGATAGAGGTTTCGTCATTTTTTTACAAAATATTTAATTTGGTAAAGGATTAAATAGGAAATTGTTCATTTTGTTATATATTAATGGATATTCAGGAGTTCATTTTCATTTTAGAAACCCGTTTAATCCAGAGGCTTTTGGTTAGAAATAGAAGGTGGGTGGATGTATAATTGGTAAATAAAAGTAAAGGGGGAATGACTGAATGATTACAAATATTGGGGAAATGATCACTTTACATAATGGAGTCCAAATGCCACAGTTGGGCTTCGGTGTATTTAAAGTTAAAAACGGCAATGAAACCGTTGAGTCCGTCAAGAAAGCGATCGAAGTAGGATATTGTGCAATTGATACGGCAGCCATTTATGGAAATGAAGAAGGAGTTGGACAGGCGATTCGGGAGTGCGGTGTGCCTCGTGAAAAATTGTTCATTACATCTAAAGTGTGGAATACGGAGCAAGGATACGAAACGACACTCAAGGCATTTGATGATAGTTTAAATCGTCTTGGCTTGGAATATTTGGATTTATACTTGATCCATTGGCCGGGTAAAGATAAATATCTGGAAACCTGGAAGGCACTGGAAAAGCTTTATAAGGATGGAAAAGTGAAATCAATCGGTGTAAGTAATTTCCATGTTCATCATTTGGAAAATTTACTTGCAAACAGTGAAGTGAAACCGGTCGTCAATCAAATCGAATTACATCCACTTTTGACTCAAGTAGAAATTCGTGAGTACTGTGCAAAACATGAAATCAAGGTAGAATCATGGAGCCCTCTAGGCAGAGGAAATCTTTTGGAAGAGCCGACAATTAATCATATAGCGAAGAAGCATGGGAAAAGTTCAGCACAAGTGTTAATTAGATGGCATTTGCAAAATGATCTCGTCGTAATACCTAAATCGATTACACCGTCCCGTATAGAGGAAAATGCACAGGTATTTGACTTTTCATTAAGCCTTAACGAAATGAATCAAATAGATGCCTTGAATAAAAATGAGCGGTTCGGAAGCAATCCAGATGAACTTTTGTTCTAAAGAACGTACTGCAAGAATGTTGCAAATGAAAGGAGGGTGTCCCGATAAGGGGCATCTTTTTTCTTTTTTCTTAATGAACATATTTGAGACAGTTACTGCTTATACTAACTATGTGACAAAGTTAAAAACATATTATATACCCGTTCTTCAGGTGTAATACTCCTGTTTTCGTTACCGAATATTTTTTAAAAAAATCAGGTTTTAGTTTAATTAAACGGGGAAAATAATGAGTACAGCGGCAAACAAAAAGAAAAAATTCACTAACACATTGAGGATTGTCCAATCAGTTCCTCAAGGGCTATAGCTAGCTAACACTACCTTATAACTAACACATTCACATTCATTAGATATTGTGCGTAATCGGCATTATACCATTTGAATGTAAAAGTTAAAAGAACTGAAAAAAGGGCATGACAATATGGAAGTGATGAGATTTCTTGAAGTCTGCTGTAGATATTAAAAATTAACTAATTCGAAGGAGGAAATATATTATGGGATTTTTATGGTCATTAATTATCGGAGGTATCATTGGTTGGTTAGCAGGTCTGATCGTTGGACGTGATGTACCATTTGGAATTATCGGCAACATTATCGCTGGTTTTGTTGGTGCATGGTTAGGTTCATTAATTCTTGGGCACTGGGGACCTACAGTAGCAGATTTCGCTATCGTTCCAGCATTGATTGGTGCAATCGTATTTGTTTTCATCTTAAGCCTTATCTTAAAAGGCATGAGAAAAGCATCTTAAATACAAAATAAAGCTGGCCCAGGTGGCCAGCTATTTTTTTAAAGTTAACCTTTATGATTTAGTCTATGATACAGATTAAACTGAAATGAAAAACACCGTTCCAATGGAACGGTGTTTCAGTTTGTAGACAAAAGGGGTCCGGAATTAAAAAATTCCGAACCCCTTTTTGAGATTCCCTTTGAATTTTTG
>NZ_JBHZPE010000065.1:0-21096 GCF_042787985.1 Peribacillus sp. YIM B13481 | reverse complement strand
GCCCGGTAGATTACCGGGTTCATGCCCTCAAGGCTGCCTAATTAAATAAAGTGTCTAACTTTTTGGGTTCACTTCACCTTGCTTGGTCCTTTCTTTATAAACTGACTAATCTGAGCAAAAAATCAACCATTACGATCTCACTGCTGTAAAAGCCACATTAGCCTGAAGCGCAAGGCAAACCAAATCTGCTCTTCACATGTCCACATAGGAAGTCATATTTACAGAACATATAGTATTATCCAATCTATATTTTTAAATAAAAACAGCTAAGAAACTGTCTCCTATGTTCCAGCTAGTGACTATCATTCCATTTGTTCAGAAAGCCCGGGGAAAGGTCTCCTGAACCAATCCTATACATCCTGCTGGCCATATAATAAACGAGAAAGTTCGTCATCCTTTTTTCATACTATAAAACCACTCCTCTTGCCCGCCCCACCTCCTCCTAATTAATATAGACTTTGCTGCAAATAAAAAATTACAGGTTCATTCTATTATTATTTCAAATGATTTTTTAACATGTTGCAAAACTTAAAGGGTGCTGACTGAGTCACCACCCTTTATTCTCTATCCTATCCATTTCCGGCCTTGCAGCAGAATCAGTTGTTTATTAGATAATCATTTTGTTCCTTACTTCTTTCAAATGCTCTGTTTTATATTCGAATACATTGCCTAAGTTGACAATTTGGGTGTTATGTTTATTTGCATCAATGCAATTTCGAGTATCCAAAATTATTTTATGAGCCATCTTATTCGAAAGTTTGTCATAATCCATTTCTTTAAATTCATTATGATCGGTTAAGACAAGAATCAGGTCGGCATCCTTTACAGCGTCTTCGACAGAAACGACTGGCATTTTTCCAGATTGTACATGTGGGTCATGCAAGGATACTTCCACCTGATCCATGCTCATCAGGATATTTACAACATCAATGGCCGGGCTTTCACGGATATCATCTACATTTCCTTTGTAGGCAAGTCCAAAAACCGCTACCTTTGGTTTACGGATACCTTCAAGTAACATCCTGACACAATTGACGATATAATACGGCATAGAAACGTTCGTGTCGCGGGCTAATTTGATGATTCTAGCTGTCTCAGGAGCTTTAGCGACAATGAAATAAGGATCGACCGCGAGACAATGTCCACCTACCCCTGGTCCTGGTTGATGAATATTTACACGTGGATGCTTATTTGCCATTGATATGACATCCAATACATTGATATCCAATTGGAAGCAAACTTTAGCCAACTCATTCGCAAGAGCAATATTCACATCACGGAAGGTATTTTCCATCAACTTGGACATTTCAGCCGTTTTCGCATCCGTACGAATGATTTCCCCTTTAACGAAAGTTTCATAGACAAGGCTTCCTTTGTAGGAGCAGGCTTCTGTAATGCCGCCGACGATTCGGTTATTATGCACCAATTCTTCTAGTATTCTCCCAGGCAAGACACGTTCCGGACAATGTACGAGAAAGATATCTTTCCCGATCGTTAGCCCTGACATCTCAATCAATGGCTTGATATGATCATCCATGCTCCTTGGTGCAATCGTCGATTCAATAATGATGACATTTCCCTTCTGAACAAAAGGAAGAATACTTGAAGTTGCTTGCATAACATAGGTAAGATCACACGATTGGTGTTGATCCTCATTGTTTGGAGTTGGGACCGCAATGATGAAAACATCCGCAGGCTCAGGAATTAAGGCAGCACGAAATCTTTTGGCATCTAGCACTTCATTTAACACTTCTTCTAGTCCAGGTTCTTCAATATGGAGCTTTCCATTATTCAATTTATTAATAACATCAGGATGGATATCCACGCCAACAACATCTACTCCATGTTTTGCGAACATTAAAGATGTTGGAAGTCCTATATAACCTAGTCCCATTGTACATAATTTCATAATAACCACTCCTCATCATATTTTCTTCTAGTATTCTAGTTTTGTTAAGCTGATTGATAGATTTGGATGAAGATTTCTTTCTCTTGCTTCCAATTGTATTTTAGGCGGGCTTTCAGACAGTTGCTGCTCATTTCCGCTCTTTTTTCTGGATGCTTTAATAAATAATTGACTCCGTCCGCAATAGAACGGGGATCATGGGAGTCGACGCACATACCAACTTTCTCAGTGTCTACTACCTTTTGAATTTCTGGAAAGCTGCAGGCGATAACAGGAACTCCGCTCATCATATATTCAAACAACTTATTGGAAGAAGCAGAATAATGATTAAAGCAGACATTATTCAATACCTGAAAACCTAAATATGCGTTTTTCGTATAATGAAGCAAATCATCAACAGGCACCTTCGGGATAAATTTCACCCGATGTTCGAGACCCATTGCCTCTACCTTTTTTATTAATTCAGGCTTGATCTTTCCATCTCCAATGAAAACAAGCGTTCCAGCTTCCATCATCGGCACTGCCTCAACCACTTTCTCTAACCCCCTGCCCGTTTGAATGCCGCCTTGATATAACAATATCGGCTCGTCCTCTGGCAGCTTGAGCAACTCGTGTAAATCCACGACTGTACTTTCCTCAGGCAATGTAGGGATTGGGTAGTTATGGACCACTTTCGGATACAGACCGTATAAGTCTTCATTATATTTAGCACGAGTATGATTTTCGGCAATCATTTCGTCGACAAATTTTAATAGAAATTTTTCCATTATCCCGTAAATCCGGCTATTATAACCGGTTCTGCTCGTTTGAACTTCATGAGAATCATATATGAGCTTTTTACGTCTTAGAAATTTACTGCTGATTGCTCCCTGCATTAACGTATTCAAATCATTCGAATGATAAAAGTCATATTTCTTTTTACGTCCGTAATGAACCATTTGAAAAAAAATATAGCTTCTTGTCAAAAGATTCGGCAGTTTTGTTTTCGTAACAATTGTGGCGATTATTGCAAGAAGCCCCATAACACTCACCAATACGACAGTACTGATCCAGCCCTTAATCAGGTTCATGTTCAACAAGGTATTCCAAACCAATAAAGTGAGAACGGTCAATTCAAACATCTTATTTTTCACTTTTTTCACGATTCTAAGTACTCTATTAAGTCTATCCCAGCGATTATTCACTCGAATGACATTAAATCCATTTTTATGTTTCTCTTTTTTTTGTAATTCTTCATTTTTCCAGTTATGAATGGCAATTAAGTCGACTTCATAACCTTCTTCAGTAAGGGCAGTGCACTCCCTTAGAACCCGTGCATCGTTGGTAAAATGATTCCACACAAACATACATACCTTCTTCGCCATTTTTACCTCCACTTTTCCAGATATGCCGTCAGCTAGATGCTTCCATCACGTTAATGAGCCCTTGAATATTTTTTGACCATAGAAAATTTTGTTTTGCATATCGATGGCCATTTTCACCCAGCTCTTCGCGAAGAGCCTTCTCAGAGGCCATTGTTAAAATATGTTGACTGATTTCATCAACCTTTCTACTATCTGCCACAATCCCGCATTGCGCCTCCGAAATCATTTGCCTGGCGCGCCCGGCGACATCACCGACAATCGGTTTCCCTACACACATATAGTCGATTATTTTTCCAGGCAGCACCTTGTTAAAGACATCCTTCTCAACTAAGCTTACATACGCAATATGGGATGAGGATACTTCTTTAAGAGTCACCCTCCTGTTCATCGCTTTGATGACCCTTATATTGGTCAACCCTTTAGAGGATATCTCGTCTTGGACTTCGGACATTCGATAGCCATATCCAATAATCGTGAATTCAATTTGTTTATGTTCTTTCAGTGTTTCAGCAACTGCTATTAACTTTTTAATATCTTGGGCAAGTCCGATATTACCCGTATAAACGACCTTGATCCTATTTTCCGAAATTGGCGGAAGCCTTTTTTTCAAGTTCAACTCGTCTGCAGTAAGCGAATTTGGAATGAATTGGATATCATCATCTTTGACTCCTTTTGAAAGGATATAATCCCTAAATCCAGGACTATTGATGATAATTTGGTTAGAGTGTCGATATATTTTTCTTTCAAGGAAAAAAGCCATTTTCAAGATCCACTTATTCGTGAATACGCCTACTCCCTGCAATGATTCGGGCCATAAGTCTCTTACATCGGTTATTAGCTTTGCCTTCATCTTTTTCTTGGCAATCAATGCCGCAAATATCGGGAAAATAGGCGGGGTCGTGACAAACACATAGTCATATTTTTTTTCCAATCGAATGATTGTGTAAATGAAGAGCCACATCGCTTCCAAATAATGAAGCAAGCGTCTCCACATATTGCTTGTATACCTCTTCACTTTATCTGGTTGAATCCTGATGATATCTTTTTCCTCAATATCGACTTCATCCCAAAAATGGGAATCTTGATATAAACTTTGATGAGGATAACTCGGCCTCAAAGTGATGACTGTAACCTCATAGCCGCTTCGCTTCAAATTGAGATATACATTTTTCATCCTGTTTCCTGCGCTCCCAATTTCAGGATAAAAGTTTTGCACAATCATCAGGACACTTTTCATATGAGCCTATCACCTCGATTCTTAATATCGTCCTGCTTTTTATTGTAAATGGACGATATTAAGCGGGGGTTAAAGAAATATAAAGTCCCTATTAAGTTTGTAAATATTCTGTTAATTGTTGCGTTAATAAAATTTTTCTTAAGAACAACTCGTTATAATAGGGAGGAAATAAAGAAAGCGAGGAAATCATAATGCCTAAAAATCGTTTAAAGGTCATGACTGTGTTTGGGACAAGACCGGAGGCCATTAAAATGGCACCTGTCGTATTGGAACTGAAAAAACACCAGGAAGAAATCGAAACCATCGTAGTGGTCACCGCCCAGCATCGAGATATGCTTGATCAAGTCCTGCAATGTTTCAAAATAAGACCAGACTACGATTTGAATATGATGAAAGAAAGACAAACATTAGAAGAGATCACAACTCGCGGTATTGGGGAACTGAGCGCTCTTATGAAAGAACTGCAACCAGATATCGTGCTCGTTCATGGAGATACAACGACGACTTTCATCGCCAGCTTAGCCGCTTTTTATAATAAAATTCAAATTGGCCATGTTGAGGCTGGTCTTCGGACGGGTAATAAGTATTCTCCATATCCTGAAGAAATGAATAGACAGCTGACAGGCGTCTTAGCTGATTTGCATTTTGCCCCAACAAATCAGGCAGCAGAGAATCTAATTTTGGAAAATAAAAAGAGTGATTCGATCCATATTACCGGCAATACCGCTATCGACGCTTTGAAAACCACAGTAAGGAAAGACTACGAACATCCAATTCTATCTGGCTTGAATGGAGATCGTATGTTATTGATGACAGCGCACAGACGAGAAAATATCGGTAAACCAATGGAAGAAATATTCCGTTCCGTCAAACGGCTGCTTGAAGATCACACGGATATCCAAGTTGTTTTCCCACTTCATAAAAACCCAGTCGTCCGTGAAATTGCTTACCGGATTTTTGGTGAAACGGAAAGACTTCACTTAATAGAGCCGCTTGAGGTGCTTGATTTTCATAATTTTGCGGCGCACGCCCATCTAATAATGACAGATTCCGGAGGGGTGCAAGAAGAAGCTCCCTCACTTGGTGTTCCTGTCCTTGTATTACGCGATACGACAGAACGGCCAGAAGGGATTGAGGCTGGCACCCTTCTATTGGCAGGAATTGAGGAAGAACGAATTTATCAATTAGCCACAGACTTACTTACAAATGAAGAAGCCTATAAAAAAATGGCGACAGCTTCCAACCCATATGGGGACGGGTTTGCTTCAAAGCGGATTGTTGAAATCCTATTAAAGCATTGTGAAATGAAATCCCCCCTTCCATTATGAAAATAGTTCATGAAAGTAAGATAACGGAAAACGCCTGCCACTTTAGCGGCAGGCGTTTTCTCATTGGGTTGGATTTTAAAACGGATCACTTTCACATTCAGGTTCTAAGCCAATGTCGGCAGTGCTTGTTCTTCAGTTTCAGCACTTATATAGGCGAGTGAAAAGTCTTCTCATGCAATTAAATGCCAACACAATAGCCTGAATGAGACTCAACGTAAATTAAATTGTATGGACCCATAGAGGAGGCCATAAGCATGGAACAAGCTCTTGAAGAGGAAAAAGCTTTTTTAGCCGGATTTCTGGAAGGGTACCGCTTTATTAAAGAGCCCCAGAGATCAGGTGGAGGTCTGACTCTGGTTTAGAGCATACAATCCGATATGCTATAAAAATAGAAATTATTTAATTGGAGGTGTCCAAGATGCGGTGGGATTAAGTTCAGGAGCGTTTTCCTAATGAATGGGTCGTTCTCGAGGCGACCAAGGCGTATTCCAAGGAAGGTCAACGTTTCATTGAAGAGGTGGCCGTTATTGATTCCTACGAGGACTCCACCAAGGAGCTGAACCTTTACTTGTTAAATCTACAATTCACCGACGCCGAACAATCCCGCCAACGCTTTTAAGCCGATAAAAAGATAGACGAAGGTCGTGATCAAAACAGTCGAAATCGTAGTAATGCCAGATTCTTTTGAGTAACGTTTGCGTTTGCGTACATACTGATCATAACGTTTGCAAGAATGCACGCCCCCAAGACAATCGAAGAGAACGGCATACAAAACGTAAACAATCCCTCATCCTGGTAACAAGTTAAGGGATTGTCTTTTTTATTTCATATTACTTGATATGCGAAGGGGTCGTTTTTTGAATATGAACCATAATGTCGAATTGCTCTTGAAGGGAAACATCATCATCATATTGCGGTACGTTAGGAATGATCTGTGCACCGCCATCAAAGAATGGCTGCTTTTCTTTTACCCATTGCTGCGCGGCTCCATTCAATTTGCGAAGATCTAACAGGAACTGATCGTAATGAACTTGTCCAAGCATATGATTGGAGCTGTTCTCGTTCTTCTGAATGGTATCCGCTGCAATCTTATTTTCACTTAATGATATATATGCTGTATATTTGCCTTCCGTGGTGGTGGAGCCAATTGCTACGTATTGATTACCTACACGTTCTTTCAGAAACTCCCCGGCGACTTTAGGATACATCTTCTCAGTGATGACACCTTTAGCTATGTGAATATTGTGCCCCCAAACCATCGTTTTTCCGCCAAGTTTTTCTTGAGCCCAAACAGCGTGCTCGGCTAGATACTGATCATGCAGCTTCACCATGCTCGGATAGTCAGCCGGAATCACCATCTTCGTAAAATTCTCTATCACCTTAGTCGTTTCTTTCACCCAAGCTAGCTCGTGTGAATCAGTCTCATTATTCGACTCCGTTTTGTCTTCAAGTAATTTGACTACTTTTTGCGCATTAGCCATATGCTTTTCTTTCACTTCAGTAGTCAGCTTCATATATTCCTGTAGATTACCTGCCACCGATGACAACTCTTTGTAGCTTTGCTCGACTTCCGGCAGCAAATCAGGATGATGCTCCTTTACATAGTTGATCACTTTATCGAAGACACTTTGATCCAGCATTTTTAAGTCGAGTCCGATAAATTGAATTTTCTTTTTATTTACAGGATCAGCGTTGTATTCCCGCATCCATTCTACCATAGCGACGATCTCATCATTTGGGTACAACAGTTTCAAAAACTCCCTAGGGTCGCCTTTTCCCGTTTGGATATACTCGTTCAGCTTTAAACCGTTGCCCCAATCCTCTTCAATCCCAAAATTGGTAAAGCCTAGCTCAGTGACCAAATACTTCACGAGGCGATGCTTCATCATAAAAATCTCCGAACTTCCGTGAGTAGCCTCTCCTAAACCAACATAATTTGCATTCCCTATCATGTCTTTTAGCGGTTTTAAATCATCCAATGGTTGTTTCGGATCTGACGTCTTCAGTTGCTTCGCCTGTAATTCAAGTGATTTTGCAATACTATTTTGAGATATTCGAGCTGTCTCAACTGGTTGGGTTGTTCCTATTTGATCCGACTTTTCAGCTGGTCTCGTACTGCAACCTGCAGTTAGAGTCGCTGCACTTAGCATTACGGCAACTCCACCGTAAATCATTTTCCTTCTTTTGTTCATGGTATTCACCTCATGGATTTTTTTGAAGTACGACTCTTTCTGCATACAAGCATATTGGGTCGTCTTCAGCAGTCCAATTGTCACTCACTCACTATCATTTAAGCTAGTTACAAATCTACACTATTTCATATGACATGCAATGCTCGCTAACGTATTGATCAGCGCCAACATGTCACAAAGAAAATGATGACATGTTGTCACTGGTGGAGATGACAGCTGTGCGGTTAGTATGGAGCAGTAGGCAACCGCACCAACCTATTTTTTAAAGAGGTGCGGATTCACCTATAGAAAACCGTAGTCAAATCGCATTAACAACTTCAGAACAGTGTTTCCGTCTATGGCGTTTACTTTTTTTGCTGAGGTTGAGCAGGTTGGATATATTCCGAAAATGTCACATAACATTTTTACACTGGTGCGGTTGACGGAAGAAGCCCAACCATACAATACCGCTATTACACGGAGAGGAGCGATGAACCTTATGAAATCAGGTTTCATCCAAAATGGTTATTTTTTATTATTAACTTTCGTTACAGGCTTGTTTTACTTTTGCTTTTATATGGTAGCTCTGTCGTTCAGTTTAAGTCTTTCATTTATAGTAATCGGCATTCCACTATTTACACGAGTACTGCGAACTACGACAACCTTCATCCAATTCGAACGTACGCAGACGAAAGTTTATACAGATATTACGACAGCACATTACGACAAAAAAATAACAACGGATGCATCGATTTGGGTTCATGCCAAATTAGAACTTACGGATCGTCGCAATTGGCTCGCCGTCTTTTGGTTAATGCAGAAGTTGGTGATCGGACTCGTCAGTCTCGTCAGCGTAGCCGTTCTCTATTTAACACCGCTTGCATTCCTGTTGGCACCCATTTTGTATCGATACATCGATATGAATGTCATTTTCATGCAAGTAGATACTTTTGCGAAATCACTCCTTATCATGGTTCTGGGAGCGGTGCTTGCCGCAATAAGCGTCAAGTTGGGTGACCGGTTGACGAAAACATTCGGAGGTTATACGCGAACCATGATTCAACAGCTAGACCGATAGCTACTTTTTTCCGACCTTTATGCAGGTGACGGAGCGTAACAGCCAATTATACACTGCACAAAGGTTTGGTTTATAATACTATAGGAAACAAACAGATAGCTGCTTAGGGGTTGAAAGAATTGTTGGAAATGGTCAAAAAATGGTTTTGGTATGATTGGATTATGCTTGGGCTCCGCCTTATTACTAGCGTTTCGCTCATTCTCACGACGATCAGATTTCAGGAAGGTCTAGCGCTGCCTTTATGGATCGTTATTTTTTGGGAGATTGCCGCTTTCTCCATTCCCTGGATTTGCTTGCTACTCAACTACAAATATTATTTATTCACAGAGATACTGCTCTTTGGCGGGCTATGCGTACATTTAACCTCGTTGTTTCCGGAAGCATTCCCTTCATTTCTTGTATCAGTCTTTCAGATCGCAGCGAATAGCGCTCGTCTGTCTTATCATTGGACGGCACCGGCAACGGTCTTGGTAATACCCGGAATTTTTTATGTTGTTTCGCCAAATAACAGCTATTGGGTCATGGTCACCTACTACGGACTTGCTTATGTGATGGGATTCGCTTTTCATTTATTGACCGTCAATCATCGGCAAAATGAAACGATCCGCAAGCAAAACGCGGTGCTTGAGCAATATATGTCCCAAATCGAGCGTATTACGCTGGCAGAAGAGCGAAACAGGCTGTCTAGGGAGCTTCACGATACTGTCGGTCATGCTTATACTTCCATCATCATGGGTATGGAAACGTTGCGCCCCGAGCTTGCTAACGAAACGGGTATACAGAGGCTGGATTCCTTGCTTGAGTTGGGCCGCAAAAGTATAGAGGAAGTGAGGGGCTACTTGCATCAAATGGAGTCTCCACAGCAGTCGCTTTCCTTGGTCCAATCTCTGCAAAAGCTTGGGGATGAATTTCAGGAGCATGCCCGGGTCGAGGTAAGCTTTCGTGCGTTCGGAGAGGAGCCCCGACTGTCCCGACAAGCGAAAATGGCGTTCATTCGCTGCTTGCAGGAGTCGCTTACGAATGCGGTTCGTCACGGTCAGGCGACGGATATCACCGTTTCTTTGCAATTTGGGCACCAGGATACAAGGTTGGAGGTGCATGACAACGGAAGAGGGATGGAAGAATGGCAGGAGGGCTTCGGCATGAACGCGATGAAGGAGCGGGCCATGAATTTGCAAGGTCAAGTGTTCGTCTATACGAAACCAGGGGACGGTACGCTTGTCACCTGTACGTTGCCGCGACAAGCGGAAATGGAGAACGACCTTATTCAGCTGTTGATCGTCGACGACCAGCCGTTTATTCGGGAAAGTCTGCAGGTGCTGCTCGACAAGTACCAAGACTTGAACGTAGTCGGCTCGGCAGAGGATGGCGAACAAGCCGTCGACCTGTGCGGACGCCTCCAGCCTCACTTAGTGCTAATGGATTTGGATATGCCACGCATGAATGGAGCCGAAGCAACCAAAATGATCAAGAAGCAATGGCCGCATATTCGCGTATTGATTTTCACGACGTTTCAGGATGCGGAGCAAGCGTTGGACTTACTGCGCAGTGGTGCGGACGGCTTCCTGCTAAAATCAGCCGAACCGTTAGAGCTGGCCGATACCATCCGGCTTATTCACAGAGGAGGCACATTAATCGATCGAGGGATGTCCCATAAAATATTCAAGAAGCTCAATAAGAGCGTCGAATCTACGCAATTGAAAGCCACCAACGACTATGATCTGACTAACAGGGAAATAGAAATATTGCAGCTTGTTGCCAAAGGGCTCCGGTACAAGACGATAGCGTCCAAGCTGTATTTGTCGGACGGCACGGTCAGAAACTACGCCTCCTCGGCCTATATTAAGCTAGGAGTACGCAACAAGGAAGAAGCCGTCCAGAAAGCATTGGAGATCGGAATCATCGTTAGCTAGAATTCGAAGGACAAAACTGAAAGAACAGGCAACTGATTCTGAGAGTGCCGTTCATTGGGACTTGAATTTCACAAAATGAATGTAAAAATGGCCGAAAATACGACTTGTATCTCCGGCCATCTTTTATTTCAGCCAAACACATGAAAATAATTCAAGACATTTTTTCCAATCAGTAAAATCGTGACGCAAATGAATAATAAACGCACATAAGAAGCACCTTTCTTAATTGCGAAATTCGTTCCGACCAAGGCTCCTGCAACCATTGCAAGCCCCATCGGAATTCCATAGGCAAAATTGACGGTCCCCATTGATAAGAAAATGATAAGTGCGGCTATATTGCTTCCAAAGTTCAATATTCTTGCATTCCCAGCTGCCTGGACAAAATCAAACCCTATGATCAAAAATGAAAATAATAAAAAGGAACCTGTGCCTGGTCCAAGAAAACCATCATAAAAGCCAATGGCAAATATAATGACAATCAAAAGAATCATTTTCTTCCGTTTCAGTCCTTTATACTTTGCATCTTTACCCCAATCCTTTTTTACCACCGTGTAAATCGCAACAATGACCAATAGGATCAAAATGAGGGGCTTTAAGATCTCTGCGGAAACGAAATGGACAACATATGCTCCTATTGCCGCTCCAACCACAGTAATCGGAAACAGCTTGATGACGAATTTGAAATTGACTTTTCCAGCCCGAATGAATGAAATCGTACTCGTTAAAGAGCCCATTGTACCCGCCAGCTTATTGGTGGCAAGTGCCGCTGAAGGCGAAATCCCCGTGAACAATAAAGCCGGAATCGAAATTAACCCGCCTCCGCCAACAACGGAATCAATGAATGCGGCAATAAAACCGGCCAGTATTAAAAATAGCAAAGTATAGAGATTGATATCCTCCATGTATTCCCCTTCTTTCATAAACACTCACTAAAACGACATTACTCATTTTTCAACCAGATGGTCGAATAATCTTTCCTCTGAAGTCACCGTAAACCCATGCCGTTTAAGCAAAGCCGCGGTCACCCCATTCCCTACCTTCTTCTTCCCCTTGAAATCACCATTATAAATCGTCGCACTTCCACAGGATGGACTATTTTCTTTTAATACGACTAGCGTCGCTCCGACTTCCTGGGCTTTCAATAATGTAAGATTGGCTCCTTTTATGTACAATTCCGTTACATCCCGGCCAGACTTTTCAATTATCTTCGCTTTTCCATCAAGGACATCCTCACCTTCACCGCCAATTATCTCAGCAGGTTCCCTAGGCGTCGAAAAACCTCCAAGCAACTCAGGGCAAACCGATATAGCCTTTTTCTCCCTCATTAATTCCAGAATCCTATCATCCAGGCTGTGTGTACCGTTGTATCTCACCTCAAGACCTGCTAAACAAGAACTCACCAAAATCATCAAATCACCCCAGCTCATGCTTTTTACACCATTTTACCATTCTTTTAGCATCTTCATTTCGAATATTGACCATCAACCAGAACTTTGCGGTGACGGAAGATAAGTCGTTGGTCGATTTATTAACGCGTAGGTCATTAATGCTGAATTCCGCCAACCAAATCAACAAAAAAAGCGCTTGCAGCGAAATGAATTCTCTGCAAGCACTTATCTATTAGTTAGTCGAGTTCAATGATAGTAGTTGGTACGTAATGATGGTTTTTCCACTGGTCCATTCAACTTTTTGGATAACAGCTGTTCCGCTTGAATCAGATTGAATCGTTTTGCGGACATCGATTGGGATATCGATCGGGTATAACCGGTAACCTTCTTTCGACAGCCGAAAAATATTTTCTTCTTCACGGGTTTCGTTCCCTTTTGTAACGATCATGGTATTGAGTTCCATAGGCATGCCCATGTGTATTTCCTCCTCTTGCAAATATACTTTGAATATACTTCATTCTATCATCATTCAGTTTTGTTTTTCATCCAAGATGTTAAATCTTCGACAACTTTTCTGTTAACGGCCGGCGGGAAGAAATGTGTGAATTGAGGAAAATACCAGCTTTCGACCTCTTTGTCGTGCATTTTCAACCTTTTCTCCAACCGGTACGCGTGTTCAATGGCGACATTGTCATCTTTTTCACCATGAATGATCAGAACGGGCACATTCAAATCTTCAATTGCAAACAATGGTGTACGGTATTCATATTGTTCTGGGCATTTTTTTGGTGTTCCGCCGATGACCCGCTTCATCATCCGACGCATATCGACACGCTCGACGTATGTTAAAAACATATCCGATACACCACCCCATGTGACGATTGACGCTGCACTCCTGCAGTATATCCCCGTCCAAAGCGCCATGATGCCGCCTCGGGAAAATCCGAGGATATGAATGTGATCCTTGTTCACTCGGGGGTGCTGTTCAAGAAGATTGAATCCTGATATCGCGTCGAACCTATCTTCGCCTCCAAAATCCTCATCTCCCTCTCCGCCTTGATTTCCACGGTAAAAAGGGGCAAAAACGATGAAACCTTCCACGGCATACTGCACAATCCTTGCTGGCCTCACCTTGCCGACATTTTTAATCCCCCCGCGTAAATATAAGAAGGCATCATGAATTTCGCCATCAACCGGTTCAGCTAGTAACCCTTTTACTTTCAGGCCTTGTGATATGTATGTAACTGAATAAAGATGGATTTGTGGATGCGGTGATGGAAACCGCCTTTTTGAAATAATCGTTCCGTTCTCCAATTTTCCACTCTCCTTTCTCTTTAATCTTATTGTAAAACATCCGCTTGTTTTTATCCCCTGGGAGGCATTCACATTTTTTTCTTCCATTCATACGATAATGTAGGCAAAATACCTATTTATCAAGGAGGAAGGAATTTTGAAAAAATGGTGTAAAGCAGGTGTCGTATTTATACTTCTGTGCATGCTGGTCCCGCTCGGAGCATGTGGCAACAAGGACAAGGAAACAACGAAGGTGAGGGTGGCTGAAGTAACCCGCTCCCTTTTCTATACACCGCAATATGTAGCGATCGAAAAGGGATTTTTTAAAGATGAGGGCCTAAGCATTGATTTGAAAACGACGGCAGGCGGCGACAAGACGATGACCACATTACTGTCCGATGGAGCGGATATTGCTCTAGTTGGGTCTGAAACATCGATCTACGTTCAAGCCCAGGGTTCTAATGACCCCGTCATCAACTTCGCTCAATTAACACAGACGGATGGAACGTTTCTTGTTTCACGTGAAAAAATTGATAACTTCAGATGGGATATGCTGAAAAACTCTACATTCCTAGGCCAGCGAAAAGGCGGGATGCCGCAGATGGCCGGCGAGTTCGTATTGAAAAAACATAACATAGACCCGAAAAAAGATTTGAACCTCATCCAAAATATTGATTTTGCGAATGTAGCAACTGCCTTCGCCTCCGGAACCGGCGATTTTGTTCAACTGTTCGAACCAACTGCCAGTGTGTTTGAAAAAGAAGGAAAAGGCTATATTGTCGCTTCTTTCGGCACCGAATCCGGGCATCTTCCCTATACGGTTTATATGGCTAAGGAAAGCTATTTGAAAGAAGACAAATTGACTGTCGAAAAATTCACGAGGGCATTGAAGAAAGCACAGGATTGGGTTCAGGAAAATGATGCTTCGGAAGTCGCCAAAGTCATTCAGCCGTATTTTGAAGATACCAATATCGAGACCATGGAAACAGTTATCAACCGCTACAAAGAACAAGGTTCATTTGCCACCGACCCCATTCTTGATGAAGAAGAATGGAACAATCTGCAAAACATCATGGATGAAGCAGGCGAGCTGCCTTCACGTATAAGCCATGATGAGCTGGTCAATACCGATTTTGCTGAAGAAGTCATAAAATAGCATAACTAAAGGTAAGGAGGATGTCCGATGAGCTTTTTAAAAATCCAAGACATTCACCATACTTATTTTTCAAATCAGACGGCAGCGACCGCACTCGCGGACATTTCCCTCGACATTGAAAAAGGTGAATTCGTCTCCTTTCTAGGTCCGAGCGGCTGCGGAAAGACTACCCTGCTTTCCATCATCGCTGGACTATTTTCGCCCACCTCTGGAAAGATCCTGCTCGAAAACAAACCGCTGAAGGCCAACAGTGACCTTTCAATTGGCTATATGCTGCAGCAGGATTATCTATTTCCATGGAAGACGATAGAAGAAAATGTTTTATTAGGATTGAAACTGATTAAAAAAGATGAAGGCCTTGAGAGAATAAAGACGCTGAAACTATTAAGTGACGTTGGATTGGGAGGCACCGGAAAATTATATCCGCGCGAACTCTCAGGCGGAATGAGGCAAAGGGCTGCACTGGCACGGACACTAGCGGTCGACCCAAAAATCCTTTTGCTTGATGAACCCTTCTCGGCCCTTGATTACCAAACGAAGTTGAAGCTGGAAGACCTTGTTTTTGAAACCCTGAAATCGTTCGGAAAGACAGCCGTGCTCGTCACCCATGATATCGGTGAAGCCATCGCAATGAGTGACCGCATCTATCTGTTTTCCGCGAACCCGGGAAGCGTGCACAAAACATTCGAGGTGCCCGATGAACTGCGTGAACTGACGCCTTTCCATGCCCGCAACCATCCACAGTATCCAATGCTATTCCAAACGATCTGGAAGGAGCTTGAGAGCCTTGAATATTGAACAGCTTCATAACCAATATAAAACCAAGTTAAAAAAGGAAAACAGGCTCATTCGCTTTTATCAGATCCTGATTTTCATCGTTTTTTTCAGCAGTTGGGAACTTTTTTCCCGGATGGAATGGATAGATCCGCTCATCTTCAGCTCCCCAACCAAAGTGTGGCATCTTTTCATAAAAAAATTGGGTGATGGAACACTGCTTTCCCATTCCGGAGTGACGCTATTCGAGACGGTTCTCGGCTTTATCATAGGGACACTGCTTGGAACGATCCTTGCATCCCTGCTTTGGTGGTCGCCAAGATTATCAAAAACGCTTGACCCCTATCTCGTCATTTTAAATGCCATGCCGAAAGTGGCACTCGGCCCCATCATCATCGTAGCATTCGGCCCTGGCTTTCCATCCATCATCTCGATGGGGGCGATCATCTCCATCATCATCACCACCATCGTTGTCTACACCGCATTTCGCGAAGTGGACCCGAACTACCTAAAGGTACTCCAAACTTTTGGCGCCACAAGAACACAAGCCTTTCGGGAAGCCATATTACCCGCCTCCTTCCCAACGATCATCTCGACATTGAAAGTGAATGTCGGACTCTCCTGGGTCGGCGTCATCGTCGGGGAATTCCTTGTCTCGGCGAAAGGACTCGGTTACCTAATCATTTATGGCTTTCAAGTCTTCAACTTCACCCTCGTCATGCTCGCCTTGATGATCATCGCCGTCTTTGCCACCATCATGTATCAACTTGTCGAACTGCTTGAACGAAAATTAATCAAAGACTAACCTACTGCCGAAAACCCTCGGCAGTTTTTCATTTATGCTGGGATAACTCTGAGTTTGGGCAATTTATCGTGAGTTTGGGCGCTTTACTCGTGAATTTGAGCACTTTACTCGAGAATTTGGGCGCTTTACTCGTGAGTTTGGGCTTTACTCGTGAATTTAGGCAATTTACTCGTGAGTTTAGCCAATTTACTCGTGAATTTGAGCGCTTTACTCGTGAGTTTAGGCGTTTTACTCGTGAGTTTAGGCAATTTACTCGTGAATTTGAGCGTTTTACTCGTGAATTCCAGGCTTTACTCGTGAGTTTGTCCCATTTACTCTTTTTTAGAGAGAATTACTGCTAACCAGCTTTGATATGCTCAACGGCACAATCTCATCTTTCATGATGAAACTAAACTCATCACCCAGTACAGCCGGCAATGCTTCCAAAAAGATCGGGCCGTCCGTTTCCAGGTAATCTTCTTTCTTTTTCACCTCACGCAAATTAGCATAGAATATCGATTTAACGATTGGCTTCACTGGATCATGTACTTTATATTGTCCCAGAAATTGAAGCTGCCCCACCAAGCCCCCTGTTTCTTCATACACTTCCCGTATGGCTGTTTCTTCAATCGACTCCCCTGCTTCCCGCTTACCTCCCGGGAACTCCAACCCCCGCTCTCTGTGTTTGGTCAATACCCACCTTCCCTTGTACCTGCTGAGTACAAAAACATGCCAAGACTCTCCAAAAACAGGATCCTCGGAGAATTCCACCTTGTATCCGTTCGTATCAAAAAAACGTTTCATTTTTCCCCTTCTCTCCATATAAGAAATAATGCTTTATTTCATTGGACTCGTCTTTCATTATATGGATAAAAAAAACCACAATCCAGCAAGAATCTCCATTACATCAAAAAAACGATGGCCCCCTCAATATTCGAGGCCATCGTCTGTTGGTTTTGCCTGTAAAATCCCCATACTTTCTATATGCCGTCTTCCTTCTTCTGTACCTAGTGCATAAATCATCTCATAAATTTTTTGGAGAGTGATATCCTGTTTATCATTTTCCCGGTCAAAATGATATTGAAGGTATGGGACATGTGCCCTGTAAAAGTTTTCTTCCCCTATCGAATAATTATAATCAAATAACTCACGTAACTGGATGATTTCATTATCGGTCGCCTCGATCTCAAAATTCCATGGAGAACTTTCTCTATCCTGTGTTATCTGCCCGTTCGGAAGCCAAATGTAATACTTTTTCCTGTTTTCAGACACATTCATCCACCCTTTCCATAAATCCTACGCTTATTTTTTCACCTATTTCCCTACTTCATACAATGGAAAATTTTGTTTACAGAAGTACAAAGATGTTAAATAATAGATTAAAGTATCTTTCAAAGGGTAAAACATATAATAAGCCCAAGCATCCCTTCAGATTTTTATATGCACCCAGAGGTTTTTTTGATAACCTACATATAAAGAGATAACGATTTCTAATAAATGTGAGGTGAAAGTTTTGAAGTTAATTGAAGAATTATACAATATGTACCGTAATAAGATGACTGGTGATGAAGAAGATATTGATATGCTTACTTTTGCGGTTCTGGAGCAATTGGACCGTAAGGAGATTTTCGAATTGCTTCAAGAGATGGATGATCAAGAACTAACCAATCTAATGGGCCTTTACATTATTGAAACGTTAAAAGGGAAGTTCGCTCAAAATAGCATGAACGACACGAAACCTACACACTTTCCGCCACGGAATATTCATTAATACATACCTGTCTGGTGTCCCTCCTTTGATGGATGCCTTTTTTATTGTTTTAATTTTTCCTCCATTTAAAAAAAGCCCTACCGAAGTAGAGCTTTCCCTAAACCTTAATGTCCTAAATACGCACGCAGCATCCAAGCATGTTTGTTTAAGCTTTTCTTCATGCCTGTCAGCATATCGGCCGTAACCGGATCTTCTTCTTCGGCCACTTCGATAATTTCTAAGAACTCTCCGGAAAGCTTCTCAAAATCACTGATGACGCTTTGAACCATGTCTTCAGTATTTTCGTTACCTGTCGCTTCTTCGATCGTAGTCAATTCCAAGTACTCTTTAAGGGTAGCGACCGGTTTTTCCCCAATGGCCAATAGTCTTTCAGCCAATTCATCATAATTGGCTGTCACTTCTATATATAGTTCTTCCAATTTTTGATGAAGTTCAAAGAAGTGCGGTCCATTCACGAACCAGTGGTAATTATGAATTTTCGTATAAAGAACACTGAAATTTGCAATTTCCTTATTCACTAATATTCCTAGTTTTTTCTGAGCCATAAATATCTACCTCCGTAAGTTGGTTATACCTTTATAATTCCCTCTATTCTAAAATTGAAACATTATCCGCTCCGGTTCTTATGCTAAAATGAATCTAAATTGTGAACGTTAGGAGCTGTAAAGAATGATTACGGTTTTAGTTATCTCCATTATTGTGATTCTGATTGTTTTGGCATTATCCGTCCTGACAATCGGAAAAGGTTACAGCTATAAGCATACAGTGGATCCCATTGACCCTTTGCCAGAGGATGAGGGGAAAAAGGAAGAACCCGAAAAATGAAAAAAAGTTCCTGTCACAAACTGACAGGAACTTTTTTTATTAACCGAAAACTTTATGAAGGTCTTCTTTATCTTGAGCAAGCCAGAAATTCATTAATTTCTTTGCTCCTTCAAGATCATGCAATTTTGCTTGGCCGCATTGTTTTTCATTTGCAGCTGGAATTTCTGTAATTTGAACAGCATCCCTGAATGTATCTTCAAGTACATCGATTATTTCCGTTACTGACGGTTCGCCGCTGACCACAAGGTAATATCCTGTTTGACATCCCATTGGCGAAATATCGATAATATCAAAATGATCGTAGCGCTCAGAATGCTTACGGATATTGAAAGCAAGCAAGTGTTCCAATGTATGGATCGTATCCGGCTTCATCGCTTGTTTATTAGGCTGGCAAAAACGGATATCAAATTTATTAACAACACCATCTGTTCCTACCTTATGGACACCGCAATGTCTAACATATGGGGCTTTAACAGCGTTATGATCTAATTCAAAGCTTTCAACTGAAGGCATTTAATTCACTCCTTAATTGTATGTATCTCTATTCTACCTTGAATAACAATAAATTTCATCCATTAAAAACAATTCTTATTAAATCCATCGGATTACCCATATACTCATTCCTTTTTTACCCTTATTGGAAATTTAGAAAATATGCTATAATTGAGGGTAGTGAATTTACTCGAAAAGAGATGAAAGCATCGTGTTTAAAAAAATATTAATGGGAATCATCCGTTTTTACCAAGTTGCCATTTCACCATTAAAACCGCCTACTTGCCGTTTTTACCCAACTTGTTCCCATTATGGTTTGGAAGCGATCAACCGTTTTGGCCCTATAAAAGGAAGCTGGTTAGCCATCGTCCGGATTCTTAAATGTCATCCGTTTCATCCAGGAGGCATTGACCTTGTTCCAGAAAAAAAGAAAAAAGGTGAAGACCATTAGAAAAAAACCTTGCTTTCTTTTATAATTTTTTGTATTATACAGAAGTCAAATCGTAATCATTTCGTTTTTATAGATCAAATCGTAATCAATACGAATTATAAAGGAGCATTTCCATATGAAAAATCGAGCATTGCTCTCTCTTTTCCTTGTTACTGTGCTGTTTTTGTCAGCCTGCGGCAACTCAAAGGGAGATTCCACTAAAGAAGCCAAGGATACCTTAGATATTTATACGACGGTGTACCCATTACAATACTTCACGGAAGCCATTGGCGGGGAGTATGTGAACGTCAAAACGGTTTATCCACCCGGAACGGATGAACACTCTTTTGAACCCTCTCAAAAGGATATTGTAAAAATGGCGGAGTCAGACCTGTTTTTCTATATTGGCTATAATCTTGAAGGCTTCGTGACGAAGGCTCAACCAATTTTAAGTAAAGAAGGCGTCAGAACAGTCGCAGTAGGCGAAACGGTTCATCTTAATGAAGGTGAGCATGCATACGAAGACGAAGACGAGCATGAACACGAAGACAGTCATGACCATGGGGGCGTTAATCCCCATTTGTGGTTAGATCCCATCTATTCCATTGACATGGCTAAAACCATCAAGGACGAATTAACGAAGAAAATGCCTGAACATAAAGACTATTTCAACAGCCACTTCAACGAGCTTTCAAAAAAACTGAAGGCACTTGATAAAAAACTCGCGACGACAATCGAGTCGGGCCGTACCAAAAAGATCATCGTTTCCCATTCCGCATATGGTTATTGGGAGGAACGCTACGGACTTGAACAGATTGGAGTTACAGGACTAACGTCTTCAAACGAACCCTCTCAAAAGGAACTTGCGAAAATCGTAACCATGGCCGATAAAGAAGACTTGAACTATGTCATCTTTGAGCAGAATATCAGTTCTAAACTAACAGAGATCATCCAAAAGGAAATGGGAGCGAAATCGCTTAAGCTCCATAACCTATCCGTGTTGACGGATAAAGATATCGAAGCGGGCGAAGATTACTTCAGTTTAATGGAAAATAATATAAAGACACTGCAAACTGCGTTGCAATAGTCAAAAAAGGCGGGTCCTGACGGAGGGCACTGAAAAAGTCCCTTCGGACCAATAGAGGTAGATTTTCTCAGTTTATTCTGAGGAAATCTACCTTTTTTT
>NZ_JBHZPE010000064.1:0-21397 GCF_042787985.1 Peribacillus sp. YIM B13481 | reverse complement strand
TTTTGCTTTTTTAATAGTGTGTGCTCACTTAAAATTTAACGTTGGCGCTTTGTTTTGTTCAGTTTTCAAAGAGCAATTTCTTTATCGTTCGCTTAGAAACGACTTTAATAATATATCAACTATATTATTTTTTGTCAACAACTTTTTTTCTTTCGATGTCGACTTAGTTATTATATCCAGTATCAGAAATAAAAGCAAGAGTTATTTTAAAATAAATAAAATATATGAATCCCTTGATAATAAAAAATTGGTCATCCCCCTAGAAGCTTATCTTTTTAAGAGTAAACTTTTTTCTTATCATTAAAGTATTTCTTCTATATATCCTTTTTGGAATTCATGGCGTGAAAGACTTCTGCAACAACAATAATTTTAAAAATAAGTTCATGAACTTTGTTTTCCACCTTTCGGGATAACCCGTTCCATCTAACCTTCTGTGTTGCTCTAGAACGGCTACCTTCACACTATCATTAATGATGGAACTATCTTTTATCATTTTATAGCTAAAAATAGGATGATTGTGAATCTCCTCATGATCCTCGGCAGTTAGACTTTCCGTTTTATTTAATAATCTTGGTCACTAGCAAAATGTTTCACTTCTATAGTTTTGATGAGTATCATACTACTTGAAAAACATGGTGATTAAATTCAATTTATTTTATTAGCCGTTTTAATCTTTGATACTCCAAAACCTTAAGTCTTTCACTCATATTCAAACACTTGATATTAACATTTTGAAAAATCAGCTAATACGCAAATAAAAAAAGACCCAGCTTAGATTGCCTGGGTCTCTTGGTTATGGAAGAGTTATTCTTCCGTATCCTTTTCAGTTTCTTCATTTTCTTCGATTAGAGTAGGTTCAGAATCCGTATCTATTGTTGGGCCCTGTTCCGCATCTATTTCTTCTTCTTCTTCTTCTCTTCCAACGATGGCTACCGTCGAAACATATTCATTGTCTGCTGATTCAAGTCGGATGAGTTTAACACCCTGTGTATTACGGCCCGTTTTAGAAATGCCTTCGACTTCCATTCGGATCAATACACCAGCTGCTGTAATCAGCATTAAATCCTCATCTATACCTGTAACTGTTTTAACAGCTATAAGTTCACCATTTTTCTCAGTGACATTACATGTTTTGATCCCTTTGCCACCACGGCTTTGAATCCGGTATTCTTCCGCAGAAGTCCGTTTTCCATAACCGTTTTTCGTAACGATCAGGACCTCTTCATCATCTTCAAGAATTTCCATACCGACCACTTCATCGTTCGACCTTAAGGAAATCCCTTTCACTCCCGCTGCAGTACGTCCCATTGTCCGTACATCCGTCTCAGGGAAACGAATCATCATCCCGGCTTTCGTTCCAATTATGATCTGTTTGTCTCCATTCGTAAGACGCACTGAAATCAATTCATCATCTTCACGCAAACCTAGAGCAATTAAACCGTTATTACGGATATTTGCAAAAGACGACAAAGGAGTACGCTTTGATATCCCATGTCTGGTCGTGAAGAATAAATACCAATCATCGGCAAATTCCTTCACCGGTATGATTGCATTGACCCACTCGCCTTTATCGACTTCCAACAAGTTGATAAGTGGCAATCCTTTTGCCGTCCTACCATACTCTGGTATTTCATATCCTTTGGAACGATATACTTTACCTTTGTTAGTGAAGAATAATAGAGTGTCATGAGTCGAAGTGGTTAACAAGTGACCGACAAAGTCATCTGTATTCGTTCCCATGCCCTGTATTCCACGACCCCCGCGTTTTTGACTTCGGTACGTGGTTGCAGGCAAGCGTTTAATGTAACCGTTATGGGTAAGTGTCACGATTATATTTTCCTCTGGGATTAAATCCTCATCTTCCAGGCTTTCAAAGCCGGCTAATGTGATTTCGGTTCTCCGTATATCATTAAAGCGTTCTTTAATTTCAAGAAGCTCTTCACGAATAATTTCAAGAACCTTTTCCTCATCAGCAAGAATGGCTTTATATTCTGCAATTATAGCCATTAATGCCTGGTATTCATCTTCAATTTTTTCACGTTCCAGACCAGTCAAACGCTGTAAACGCATATCCAGGATAGCCTGCGCCTGTTTTTCGGAAAGTGAAAATTGTGTCATTAAGCCCTCACGGGCAATTTCTGTCGTTTGGGAACCACGGATTAACGAAATGACCGCATCCAAATTATCAAGTGCAATACGCAAACCTTCTAAAATATGGGCTCGGGCTTCCGCTTTCCGTAATTCAAATTCCGTCCTGCGCCTAATGACCACCTGTTGGTGCTCTAAGTAGTAGTGCAGGCATTGTTTTAAATTCAGCACCTTAGGCTGCCCGTCCACCAAAGCAAGCAGATTGATTCCGAAGGTGGTCTGCATCGCGGTATGCTTATAAAGATTGTTTAAAAGGACATTTGCATTAACATCCTTTCGAAGCTCCATGACAATACGCATGCCATTGCGATCCGATTCATCCCGTAAATCAGTAATGCCTTCGATTTTCTTATCTCGAGCAAGTTCTGCAATTTTTTCAATCAATCTTGCTTTATTTACTTGATAAGGGATTTCTTTAACAAGGATTACCTGTTTACCATTGGGCTTTTCTTCAATCTCGACTCTCGCCCGTTGGATGATTGACCCTTTTCCAGTTTCATAGGCCTTCCTAATTCCGCTTCGTCCTAAAATTAAACCGGCTGTCGGGAAATCCGGACCAGGGATATATTCCATCAACTCTGGAATTGTAATTTCAGGATTCTTGCTCAAAGCCAATACGCCGTCAATTACTTCACCTAGTTGATGTGGTGGAATATTGGTTGCCATCCCTACTGCTATACCTGATGAACCATTAACTAACAAGTTCGGGAAACGGGCTGGCATAACGGCTGGTTCTCTTTCTGAACCATCGTAGTTATCCTGGAAATTAACCGTATCTTTATTTAAATCGCGAAGTAATTCCATCGAAATCTTCGACATTCTTGCTTCTGTATACCTCATTGCGGCAGCTTGGTCTCCATCGACCGAACCGAAATTCCCGTGACCATCGACAAGCATATAGCGATAGTTAAACGGCTGCGCCATCCGTACCATCGTTTCATATACGGCAGAATCACCATGCGGGTGATATTTACCGATTACTTCCCCTACAATACGGGCTGATTTTTTAAATGGTTTATCCGAAGTCATTCCAAGATCATTCATTGCATAGAGAATTCTTCGGTGTACCGGTTTTAAACCGTCCCTTACATCAGGCAAAGCCCGAGATACGATTACGCTCATCGCGTAATCCAAAAAAGATGTCCGCATCTCGGTACTTATATTTATTTCTTTTACACCTGATCTTTCATTTTCTGACATGGAGCCAACCTCCTATAAAAAGCTTATACTCTCATTTAGTTTTAACTGTACGTGCACTATGTAAAGAACAGGATGTAAAAAGCATCCTGTCAAAAAATCAGATATCGAGATTTTTTACATAAATTGCATTTTCTTCAATGAAGTTACGTCGCGGTTCTACCTTGTCGCCCATCAACATTTCGAAAGTCTCATCTGCCTCGGCAGCATCTTTCAAACTGACTTGAAGGAGCGTTCTCGTATCAGGGTTCATTGTCGTTTCCCATAATTGCTCTGGATTCATTTCCCCCAGCCCTTTATAGCGCTGCAGGTTAGGCTTTGGAGTACTTGGCATACTAGCCATGATTTCTTCAAGCTGGCGATCATTATAGGCATAATCCACTTTTTTCCCTTGCTGAATTTTGAAAAGTGGCGGCTGAGCAATATATATATATCCATACTCGATAATTTTTCTCATATAACGGTAGAAAAATGTCAACATCAGCGTTCTGATATGGGCACCATCTACATCCGCATCGGTCATGATAACAATTTTATGGTATCTGGCCTTTTCAATATTGAATTCATCACCAATGCCTGTTCCAAGTGCTGTGATGATCGTGCCTATTTCTTCATTATGCAGGATTCTGTCCAATCGCGCTTTTTCAACATTCAGGATTTTACCTCTTAACGGTAAAATAGCTTGGAAATGACGGTCCCGTCCCTGTTTAGCCGAGCCTCCCGCCGAGTTTCCTTCAACGATGTACAATTCACTGATAGCCGGGTCTTTAGATGAACAATCCGCCAATTTCCCCGGTAGATTGGATACTTCCAAAGCACTTTTCCTTCGTGTCAATTCACGGGCCTTCTTGGCTGCCATACGTGCTCTTGCTGCCATCAGACCTTTATCTATAATTTTTCTGGCCACAGCAGGATTTTCGTATAAGAAGGAATCAAGCCTTTCCGAAAGAATGGAATCAGTAACCGTCCTTACTTCAGAATTTCCCAGTTTGGTTTTTGTCTGTCCTTCAAATTGCGGTTCAGGATGCTTAATCGAAATGATTGCCGTTAGACCTTCCCGGACATCTTCACCGGAGAAATTGGAATCAGCTTCTTTTAAAAGGCCATTTTTCCGTGCATAATCATTGATGACACGGGTTAAAGCGGTCTTGAATCCTGATTCATGTGTACCGCCTTCATAGGTATGAATATTATTGGCAAAAGAAAAGACATTACTGATGTAGCTGTCATTATATTGCAAGGCTAATTCAACGGAGATTCCATCCTTTTCGCCTTCCATGAATATCGGTTCCTCATGCAAAACCTCTTTTGAGCGGTTCAAATGCTCGACATAAGACTTGATACCACCCTCATAGTGGTATTCCCTGATTTTCTCTTCTTCTCCACGTTTATCTTCAATGATTAATTTCAAGCCTTTATTCAGGAACGCAAGCTCACGGATACGTGTGGCTAATGTATCAAAATCATATTCCAAGGATTCCGTGAAGATTTCACCATCAGGAATGAAGTGAACAGTCGTGCCGGTATGATCTGTTTCCCCGATGATTTTCAAATCTTCTCTAGGGACCCCTCGGTTAAATTGCTGATAATGGATTTTACCTTCACGATGAACGTAAACTTCCAATACCGTGGATAAGGCATTAACTACTGAAGCTCCCACACCATGCAGACCACCGGAGACCTTATAACCTCCGCCGCCAAATTTACCGCCCGCATGAAGGACCGTCATGATAACCTCCACAGCTGGCCGTCCCATTTTTTCATGGATACCGACTGGAATACCCCGTCCATTATCGACTACGGTTATGCTATTGTCTTCTTCGATCGTCACTTTGATTTCAGTACAGAAACCAGCTAGTGCCTCATCAATACTATTATCGACAATTTCCCAAACAAGATGGTGAAGTCCTTTTGCAGAGGTAGTACCGATATACATCCCCGGACGTTTACGAACTGCTTCTAAGCCTTCTAAAACCTGTATCTGATTCTCATCGTATGCCTGAGCTTGTACTTCTTTTTGTTCCATTGTCATTCGTATCACCTACACTTTTCTTTTGGCATTTATCAAATTTTTCAGGAGTGATTATAACGTTATAGCTACAATTCAAAGAATATCTATATCATCGATTAAGAGCGATGGCTGCAGTGAACGCTTTTTCAAAGTGGACGACGCAAGCGGTGAATAATAGACCTGTTTATCCGTCACTACAATCGATTTAACCGAGTTTTTTTCTAAATGGTAAGTTACATCAGACTTTTTCTCCAAAAATTCACTCATGATTGGAGAGGCCTGGAGCAGCTTCTTATCTAAAATGGCTATGACATCGTCCGTTTTCACAAGAATGTCTTCACCAATATGGAGATACATACATTCACCTCATCATTTAACCTTTTTAATACTTCCTTGACTAACATAAAAGGTGGACGCTTCTCTTAGGGTTTGATGATCGATTCCATCAACGGAGGGTGTCGTCACAAATGTTTGCACTTTCCCTTGTATCGTATTCAGTAAATGAGATTGACGGAAATCGTCAAGTTCCGATAACACATCATCCAATAATAAAATGGGATACTCGCCTATTTCTTCATGGATCAGCTCAATTTCGGCAAGTTTCAAGGACAGGGCAGTTGTACGTTGTTGTCCTTGTGAACCATAAGTCTGGACATCACGGTCATTTACAAAAAAAACCAGGTCGTCACGATGAGGACCTACCAGTGTTACACCCCGTTCAATTTCCCTTGTTTTTATTTTATCAAATTTTTCTGTGTATACTTCTATCATTTTCGTCAAATCCATAGATTCTGATACATCAAGCGACGGTTTATATTGGATTTTCAATACTTCTAGATTTCTGGAGATCCCCGAATGAATCGGCTCTGCCCATTGCTGGAGCTTTAAAAGAAACTCGTATCTTCTTTCGACAATTTTCGCTGCATACTGAATAAATTGATCAGTCAGCACGTCAAGCATCGTCGTATCCGTTTGTTTCCGGGTCTGCAGAAGCTTTAAGTAATGATTTCTTTGTTGAAGTATTTTATGATATTGGCTCATATCATGAAGGTATACGGGAGAAACCTGGCCAATTTCCATATCTATAAAACGGCGTCTGACTAGAGGACTTCCCTTGACAAGGTTAAGATCCTCAGGCGCAAACATGACCACATTCATATTTCCGACATATTGACTCAACTTTCTTTGTTCAATATGGTTGCACTTCGCCTTTTTCCCTTTTTTTGAAATGGTCAGCTCAAGTGGTATTGAGGTATTTCTCTTTCTAACTCTACCTTCTATTTTAGCATACTCTTCATCCCAGCGAATAAGTTCTTTATCATTTGAGGTCCGATGGGATTTTGCCATTGCTAAAACGAAAATAGATTCCATGACATTTGTTTTTCCTTGAGCATTTTCGCCGAGGATTACATTGACTTTATTTTCAAAAGCCAGATTCAGTTCGGTATAGTTGCGGTAATTTCTCAAACTTATATTTTCAATATACATATTCCGCTCTTCCCTTATGTTTTAGCTTGTAATTGTGTAGACGCCAAATCCAGGAATCTCTATTTTATCACCTGATCTTAATTTCCTGCCTCTTCTCACGTCTAGTTCGCCATTAATGTAAACCTCGTATTCACTTAAGAACCATTTCGACATTCCTCCGCTTTGGATCAAATCAGCCAATTTCAAGAATTGTCCAAGCGTAATATATTCTGTGCTTATTTTTATGGAGTCCATTATGCCTCACTCATTTCTAAGTAGTCTTTAATATTTCATTTTACTAAATAAATGCCATTAAGACAAAGTATAGCTTTTTCAGCTCTTATTTTTAGCAGTCTTGAGTTCCGTTCAGTATTAGAAAAATGTTAAAAAACCTTTTGGAACCTATGTTTAAATATAAAAAAATTAAAGACCTGCTTAACAAGCCTTTAATTTTTTTGAAATATTATTTTAGATTAATAAGTCCTTACCGGAAGGATTAATTGGAGCATGGAATCATCATGTAGTGGACGAATGACAAATGGACGCATTGCACCGGTGAAATTAATTTTGATATCGGAACCTTCCAATGCCTTTAAAGCATCCATTACAAATTTGGCACTGAATGAGATTTTCAGATCTTCACCTTCAATGGCTTCTGCCTGAACCTCCTCGATTACTTTACCAATTTCAGGTGTATTGGAAGAGACTTCGATTATCCGTCCTTCAAGGGTTGTCAATTTGACGACATTATTTCTTCCTTCCCTTGCAAGTAAAGATGCCCTGTCAATAGCTTGGAGAAAATCCTTTGTATGAACAGTCACATCCGTTTTGCTATCCGATGGAATCAATCGTGAAGTATCGGGATAGTTCCCTTCAAGCAATCTAGAGAAGAATAATAAATTTTCAGCTTTGAAAAGTACTTGGTTTTCGGTAATGACGATTTCAATGAGTTCGTTAGTATCATCAAGGATTTTACTCAACTCATTCAGGCTTTTACCTGGGATTACAACGCTATAGGTCCCTGTAATTTTATTTTCTATTTTGGCCGTTCTCATTGCCAGCCTATGACTGTCTGTTGCAATACAGGTCAATTCATCATCTTGAACCTTTAAGTTTACACCTGTTAAGATGGGGCGTGTTTCTGACGTGGACACTGCAAAACCCGTTTGGCGAATAAGGGTCTTTAAAAGGTCCGTCGGAAGTTTGAAAATATTTTCTTCTTCAATGATTGGAAGATGTGGATATTCCTCCGGATCCAGTCCATTTAAATTAAATTCGGCTTTACCTGAGCGGATAATCGTTTGAAAGTTGTTTTCCACTTCAATTTCTACAGTATCCATCGGCAGCTTTTTGACAATTTCACTGAAAAAACGGGCATTCAGGACAATACCGCCGCTACTTTTCACTTCAACAATCTCATCGCCGTCAACTTCAGCTGGAATGAATGATTGAATGGAGATATCTGAATCACTTCCTGTTAAAGTGACACCCTCACTAGTAACGCTTATTTTTATCCCCGTTAGAATTGGAATCGTCGTTCTTGATGTGACTGCCTTCATTACTTCTTGGACACTATGAACTAATCGATCTCTTTGGATTATAAATCTCATGTTTCATCCTCCAATTTATTATTGCCAAATAGGCATATTTATTAATAATTTTTATTAAAAAAGATAGTAGTAATAGTAGTAGGGCCTGTTGATATGTGGATAAGTCCAATTAACCTAAGGAAAAACAGTCTATCCACTTGTGGACAGACTGTGTGTAAGTAGTCGTCAGTTATACACATTATCCAGAATTGATTATACCCTCAGCTGATCCTGGATTTCCTTAACCTGACGTTGTAGCTGGGTGTCGGTTTGCATGAGTTTAGAAATTTTTTCATGCGCATGGATGACGGTCGTATGATCGCGACCTCCGAATTCATCTCCAATCTTAGGCAGGGATGAATCCGTTAACTCCCTGGAAAGATACATGGCAATCTGTCTTGGAAAGGCTACGGATTTAGTCCGTTTTTTCGCCTTGAAATCCTCCAATTTCACACTATAATGCTCACCAACTGTTTTTTGGATTTCTAAGATGGTGATTATTTTAGGTTTGGAGCTTGGGATGATGTCTTTTAATGCTTCGGCTGCTAAATCGGCATTAATATCCTTATTAATTAATGAAGAATAAGCGACAACACGAATGAGTGCACCCTCAAGCTCACGAATATTGGAATCGATTTGGTTGGCAATATAGAGCATGACTTCATTCGGGATATCAAGACCCTCAGCTTTTGCCTTTTTACGCAATATAGCAATCCGCGTTTCTAGATCAGGAGGTGTGATATCCGTGATCAAACCCCACTCAAACCTGGAGCGGAGGCGATCCTCAAGTGTAGGGATCTCTTTTGGTGGACGGTCACTCGAGATGACGATCTGTTTGCTTTCTTCATGCAACGCATTGAATGTATGAAAAAACTCTTCTTGGGTTTGTTCTTTTCCTGCAAGAAATTGAATATCATCAATTAATAAAACATCTACGCTTCGGTATCTATCACGGAATTCCCCTGCTTTATTATCCCGGATTGAGTTGATGAATTCATTCGTGAATTTTTCAGATGATAAATAAACGACCTTAGCATTAGGATTATGCTCAAGAACATAATGCCCGATTGCATGCATTAAATGGGTTTTCCCTAGGCCTACGCCTCCGTATATAAATAATGGATTATAGGCTTTGGCAGGTGCTTCTGCGACAGCGAGAGACGCGGCATGGGCAAAACGATTGCCGGAGCCGATGACAAATGTATCGAAGGTGTTTTTCGCATTCAGCATATGCTGTGGAAATGCAGCATGGTCTTTATCCTGTTTTTTTATCTTTTTAGGTTGAACAGGAACGGTAAAATCATCATCTTCTTGATTTGGGGGAATGATGAATTTTGCTTCCAATTCCTCACCGGTAAGTTCAAACAATACATCAGAAATAAGATGGGAATAGCGTTCTTCAAGCCAATCCCTGGCAAATTCATTGGGGGCGGTGACTGTTAATGTATCACCTTGCAGTAAATAAGCCTTGGTTGATTTAAGCCAAGTTTCAAAGCTTGGTTTACTGATTTTTTTTTCGATTTTTCCGAGCGCCTGGTTCCAGAGGCTATCGATGTTATCCAAACTTATCCCTCCTTTGCAAAATATTTTATTAATAGAATCTTAAATGTATAGGCACAAATAAACTCATCGATTGCCGTCTTTATATAAATTTTGACAGCAAAGGTTCGGTGAGCTGTAAGGGATTTGTGTGTTGTAATGTTAATTCCCTATAACTATATCTAGCGCTGTACAACCTTTGTACAGACTACATCTGGTAACCAGGTGTAGGTTTGGATTTTTATTCATCAACAGGTATTTTGAAAAATATATAATAAGAAAGAAAAAGGGTTTTCGACAATATCCACCATCTGTGGACATATTAATATACACAGGTCGAATAAACTATCCACATGTTATACACAGTCTGTGGATAACCGATACCTGGTGATAAAGTTATTCAGAGTGAAAACACAAATATAATATCAGAAATTCAGGCGTCTTGCAATGGGTTAGAAAACTTTATCCACAACTTACCGAGCCTGTGGGAAAAACTTTTCCACAGGCAATTGTTATGTGCAAAAGTCTATGAAAAGGGTTGTGGATAGAAAAAAACATGTCGAATTTTATCCACAGACCATAATTATAGGCTCGGATTAATTTGATTTATTTTGGATGAATCAAGTTGTTCTCCCCGGAAAACCGCGAAAAAACCGAATGGAACATTAAAAGATGATGTAGGTTAATTCTTAAATTATTTGTCGAATGCCATGTCGATCAGGAAAATACCTTGGGAATTTAATATATGTGTTCATGGAAAAATTGATGGAAATTCCCCTCTCCCCAAAAATTTCTATATCAGTTCGGAGCAAAATCATTTACAATAGGCTAGGTAGTAAAAAAAGGCCTACTGGACATTGAGCATTAAAAAGAAATATTTTTATGGATGAGGTTGACAAGTAGAAACCTCCATCTATATAATTGTAAAGACTGTCTTTAACTGTTATTCCTCAGGGAGGTGTCATATAATGAAAAGAACTTATCAACCGAATAACCGCAAACATAGTAAAGTTCACGGTTTCCGTGCACGTATGAGCACGAAAAACGGACGTAGAGTAATCGCTGCACGTCGCCGTAAGGGCAGAAAAGTATTATCTGCATAGACCACTGAAAAGTCTCAGTGGTCTTTTTTCGCAAAATAAGGGATTTACTGAGACTCAATTCATGTAATGAAGGTGTAAAAATGAAAAAAAAGTTAAGGATTAAGAAAGAGGACGAATTTCAGCTTGTGTTTAAAAAAGGTGAATCTTCTGCTAATCGGCAATTTGTTGTCTATGTCCTTGAAAAGCCAGGTCAGGATTATTTTCGGATCGGCCTTTCTGTCAGTAAAAAAATCGGGAATGCCGTTGTAAGGAACCAAATTAAAAGATACATAAGGCAAGCGTTTTTGGAATTGAAAGAAGATATAGAAGTGGGTAAGGATTATATTGTGATTGCTCGAAAACCAGCGGCGGAGATGGACTTTTTCCAGGTGAAAAGCAGCTTGATCCATGTCCTGAAACGTTCTAAATCACTAAACTTTAAAATGAAAAAACAATAAAGTCCCCTTTATACCGAATACTAAGCACTCCTCGGATCATGTAGTAACTTGAAAAAGATGACATAGAAAATTCCTATTGGAACTGTGAAAATGGTGGAATACTTTTCCTTGAAAGCCGCTAATGAACAGTTCACAATTGTTTCAAAAAAGATTGATTGCAGATAGGAGGAAATTACGGTTGAAAAAACGAATATTACTCATTATTGGACTAGCCTCGATAATGATGTTGTTAGCAGGGTGTACGGAAATTAAAGAACCTATTACTGCGGAAAGTGAAGGTTTTTGGAATTCATACATTGTCTATCCATTATCAGCCCTGATCATTTGGCTTTCTGAAGCATTTGGCGAGAACTATGGTTTGGGACTCATCGGTGTTACATTAATCATTCGCTTAGCATTACTTCCACTAATGATCAAACAGGTGAAAAGCTCGAAAGCTATGCAGGCCATTCAGCCTGAGATGAAAGAACTTCAAGCAAAATACAGCTCAAAAGATGCTGCCACACAACAAAAACTACAGCAAGAAACAATGGCTTTATTTTCAAAATATAATGTGAATCCATTGGCGGGATGTTTGCCTATAGTGGTCCAAATGCCGATTTTGATCGGATTTTACCATGCCATCAGCCGTACGAAAGAAATTTCTTTACATAGCTTTCTTTGGTTTGATTTAGGTTCCCCGGATCCTTATTATATTTTACCGGTTGTTGCAGGTATTACGACTTTTATCCAGCAAAAGATGTCGATGGCTGGAATGAACTCCAATCCACAAATGGCGGCACAAATGACGATGATGCTTTACATCATGCCAATAATGATTGTTGTTTTTGCTATTAAATTTCCCGCTGCTCTTTCTCTTTACTGGGTAGTAGGTAACCTTTTTGGTATCGTTCAGACATATTTCATTAAAGGTCCGGATCTTAGAAAAGCAGCTGCGGAAAACGCGGGAGGGGCAAAGAAAAAGTGAAAAAAGTAACTGCTACAGGACAATCTGTCGAAGAAGCAGTAAATTTAGCTTTAGCTCAACTGAACAGCACTAAAGATCGCGTGGAGATTGAAATAGAAGATGAAGGCAAAAAAGGATTTTTTGGTTTATTTGGTGCAAGGAAGGCAATTGTCCATGTGACATTGCCTCCCGATCCCATTGAAGAGACACTTAAATTTTTGAAGAATGTCAGCGTGGAAATGGGAGTCAATGCAAAAATTGATGTCCATCGTAAAGGTAAGAACGTAACATTTCATTTATCAGGTGATAAAATTGCATTATTAATTGGAAAAAGGGGTCAAACACTAAATTCCCTTCAGTATTTAGCGCAGCTGGTTGCAAATCGATATTCGAAGCAGTTCTTGAATATTACTGTAGATGCAGAAGATTATCGAAATCGCCGCAATGAAACTTTAATCCAATTGGCTGGAAGAATGGCAAATAAAGCTCTAAAAACAGGTAAAGCTGTTTCACTGGAGCCAATGCCATCCTATGAACGTAAAGTCATCCATAATGCTCTCCTGCATTATCCAAAAATAAAAACAACTTCAAGTGGGACGGAACCATATCGCCATTTAGTCATTAGTCCACTCAAATGAACCTTCTGCTTTTAAGCAGGGGTTCTTTTTTTTTAGGGCATGATATCGTTGTATGTCGAATGTTTTTTTATAAAAGATTAATTCAACAATAACTGACATAATTCTTTTTTTATTCTCATGATCAGTAAAGCGGGCGACATTTGTTATTTACATGTGGATAAGTTAAAATGAGTGTTATAGAATATGGATTCAACGCGTGTGGATAACTCTTGAAAGGAAGGAGTATCTACTTTTTTTCATGAATATACTGTGGTATTGTAGTTATTTAGAGATTCGAGATTTTATTATCAGAAAAAAATAGAAACATCAATATATAAGAGGTGAAAGCATGGAATTCGATACAATCACCGCTATCTCTACTCCCTTAGGGGAAGGGGCAATCGCCATTGTTAGAATCAGCGGTGATGAGGCCATAGAAATAGCCGATGGAATCTTTAAAGGACCAGGTGGAAAAGGATTGCTTGAAGTGAAATCACATACGATTCATTATGGCCATCTTATCCAGCCTAAAACTGGTGAAATCATAGAGGAAGTCATGGTTTCGGTCATGAAGGGTCCAAAGACATTTACAAGAGAAGATGTTGTTGAAATAAATTGTCACGGTGGAATCGTTTCGGTCAATCGGGTATTACAGCTTATTCTCTCACAAGGTGCTCGTTTAGCAGAACCAGGTGAATTTACGAAACGGGCTTTTTTGAATGGCAGGATCGATCTTTCTCAAGCAGAGGCCGTTATGGATTTAATCCGGGCTAAAACGGATAAAGCCATGAATGTGGCATTAGGTCAAATGGAAGGCCGGCTTTCGAAATTAATCCAAAACCTACGTCAAGAAATATTACAGACCCTCGCTCAAGTCGAGGTAAACATAGATTATCCGGAATATGATGATGTCGAAGAAATGACACATCGTTTATTTTTGGAAAAAGGTAGTTATGTGAAGACTGAAATTGAGAAACTGCTTCACACAGCCCAACAAGGGAAAATCCTGCGAGATGGGCTTGCGACGGTTATCATAGGGCGCCCTAATGTCGGGAAATCTTCTTTGCTTAACAGTTTGGTTCATGAAAATAAAGCAATTGTCACTGATATCCCAGGTACAACACGTGACGTAATTGAAGAGTATGTCAATGTTCGCGGTGTACCGCTTAAACTTGTGGATACAGCAGGAATTCGCGAAACGGAAGATATCGTTGAACGAATTGGAGTTGAACGGTCCCGTGCAGTATTAAAAGAGGCAGATCTAATATTACTTGTATTGAACTATTCCGATGATTTTACAACCGAAGATGAGAAACTATTCCAGGCTGTTGAGGGAATGGATGTTATCGTTATCATCAATAAAACCGATCTTCCACAGAAAATCGATTTGGCAAAGGTTAAGGAAAAGGCGACATCACATAAAGTCGTTTCCACTTCATTACTTGAGGATCAAGGGGTCGATGAATTGGAAGAAGCCATCGCTTCTTTATTTTTTGAGGGTTCTTTAGAAACGGGGGACCTGACCTATGTTTCGAATGCCAGGCATATAGCCTTGCTAGGACAGGCATTACAATCAATCGAAGATGCAATCGAAGCTATTGAAATGGGTACGCCAGTTGATTTGGTTCAAATTGACTTCACGAAAGCATGGGAGCTCCTTGGAGAAATCATTGGTGAAAGCGTTCAGGATAATTTGATCAACCAATTGTTCTCACAATTTTGTTTAGGAAAATAAGCGTAAAAGGAGGAAAAGGATATGCAATACGAAGCAGGTAGCTATGATGTCATTGTTATTGGTGCTGGTCATGCTGGTAGTGAAGCAGGCCTTGCAGCTGCTAGAGTCGGAGCTAAAACGTTGATGATCACCATTAACTTGGATATGGTCGCCTTCATGCCATGCAATCCGTCCGTTGGTGGGCCGGCAAAAGGGATAGTTGTTAGGGAAATTGACGCTTTAGGCGGTGAAATGGGAAAAAATATCGACAAGACCCATATCCAAATGAGGATGCTGAATACGGCTAAAGGTCCTGCTGTTCGTGCGTTACGGGCACAGGCAGATAAATTTCTCTATCAGCAAGAAATGAAAAAGACGATAGAAGACCAAGAAAATTTGACATTGATTCAAGGAATGGTTGAGGAATTAATTGTTGAAAACGACGTTTGTACGGGTGTCATTACAAAAACAGGTGCGGTATATCGTGCGAAAACTGTCGTAATCACGACGGGAACATATTTACGCGGTGAAATCATTTTAGGGGAATTGAAGTATTCAAGCGGTCCCAATAATCAGCAGCCTTCAATCAGGCTTTCAGAACATCTAGAGCAGTTAGGATTCGATTTGGTCCGTTTTAAAACAGGAACACCACCACGTGTCAATAGTTCTTCCATAGATTACAGCAAAACGGAAATTCAGCCTGGTGATGAAGTGCCACGTGCATTTTCTTATGAAACCACAAAGTTCATCACTGATCAATTGCCATGCTGGCTAACGTACACGAATGAGGGGACACATCAGCTCATTGATGAGAATCTACACCGTTCGCCAATGTATTCCGGAATGATAAAGGGAACGGGACCTCGTTATTGCCCATCGATAGAAGATAAGGTCGTTCGTTTCAATGATAAACCACGTCACCAAATCTTCCTTGAACCTGAAGGACGCAATACAAAGGAAGTGTATGTTCAAGGGCTGTCCACTAGTCTGCCTGAAGATGTACAAGTGAAGATCCTTCAAACGATCCCAGGGCTCGAGAAGGCGGAAATGATGCGTGCGGGATACGCAATCGAATATGATGCGATCGTTCCTACTCAGCTATGGCCTACATTGGAAACGAAAAAGGTTAAAAACCTGTATACTGCTGGACAAATTAACGGCACGTCCGGTTATGAGGAAGCAGCTGGCCAAGGGCTTATGGCCGGTATTAATGCCGGATTGAATGCAATAGGTAAGGAAGAACTGATTTTAAGCCGTTCCGATGCCTATATTGGTGTGCTCATTGATGACCTTGTAACGAAAGGTACGAATGAACCATACCGATTGCTGACTTCACGTGCAGAATATCGTTTATTATTGCGTCATGATAATGCCGATTTACGCTTAACGGAAATCGGATTCAATATCGGAATGATCAAAGAAGAACGCTACAATCGTTTCCTTTTGAAAAAAGAAGCGGTTGAAATGGAAAAGGAACGACTAAAATCAAACTTCATCAAACCGACCAAAGAGGTACAAGAGGTCATTACAGCAAGTGGCGGCAGTGAGCTGAAGGATGGAATCCGTGCCTCTGATTTATTGAAGCGGCCTGAAATGGATTATTCCCATATTCAGAAGCTGGCTCCAAGTGATGTCGAACTGAGCGATGATGTGACGGAACAGGTCGAAATTCAGATCAAGTATGAAGGATATATTGAAAAATCCTTGCAGCAAGTCGATCGTCTGAAAAAAATGGAGAATAAAAAGATTCCAGAGAATATCGATTATGATGCAATTTCTGGTCTAGCAACGGAAGCACGCCAAAAATTAAAGCAGGTCCACCCGCTATCAGTAGCCCAGGCTTCAAGAATTTCCGGTGTGAATCCCGCTGATGTTTCCATTTTGCTTGTTTATTTGGAACAAGGTAAGATTGCCAGAGTATCTAAGTAATGGAAATACCCGAAAAGGATTGAAGAAAACATGAATATTGAACAGTTCCAACAAGCACTGCAGGAGAAAGGGATTGAGCTTTCTCCTCACCAGCTTGATCAGTTTGACACTTATTATCGATTATTGGTTGAATGGAACGAAAAGATGAACTTAACAGCCATCACTAATAAAGAAGAAGTTTATCTAAAGCACTTTTATGATTCAATCAGTGCAGCCTTCTATTTCGACTTTAACAAATCTTATCAAATTTGCGATGTCGGGGCTGGAGCTGGATTTCCGAGTATTCCATTGAAGATTTGTTTCCCTGATATCCACGTATCGATTGTGGATTCTTTGAATAAGCGAATCTCTTTTTTGAATCACCTTGCTGAGTCTTTGCAATTAAAGGGAGTTTCCTTCTATCATGACCGGGCGGAAACCTTCGCTCAAAAACCAGAGCATCGCGAATCCTATGATATTGTAATGGCAAGAGCGGTAGCCAGGATGTCCGTTTTAAGTGAGCTATGTTTGCCGCTTGTTAAACCAGATGGGACGTTCATTGCCATGAAAGCTGCTAGTGCACAAGATGAAATGGATACAGGGAAGAAGGCCATTTTTACATTAGGCGGAGAAATCGAAGAAATTCATCCTTTCACATTGCCAGAGGAAAATAGTGAAAGAAACATCATTACTGTAAAAAAAGTGAAGAAGACTCCTAAAAAATACCCAAGAAAACCAGGGACACCGAATAAGCAGCCTATCGAATAACCCTTATACTGATGAGGCAGGTTTCATATTTACTATAAGCGTATGACCTTGTTATGTTCATTCAATACTGTATAAGCCAACATGAAGGTTTTTTTTTGGTATAATGTCAAACGTGTTCCTTCTTTTCCAGCAGGGCTATAAGCCGGCGATTTTTCTTTTTGATTTCAGGGAAATAATCTTGGGCAAGCCGGCCAATATTTATAAAAACTGGCCGTTCATTCTTCTTTTTTGCCTTGATGACGCCAGTCGACATGTTTTTTACATTGAAGACCCATATGTATAACCATGTCGGGAAATGTATGCAGGACTTGTCCTTTAAATAGAGAATATGTTATTTGGGAGTTTTAAAAGGTGGTGTAGGAAGATGAAGCATCCTTTTTCGCGGTTCTTTGGGTTTGGCGAAAAAGAAGAACAGCAACTAGAGATGGAGACACCTAGCAATAATAATGAAGAAATAAGAAAAATTTCCATTTCTGATATTGTGCCTAATCGATTTCAACCAAGGACCGTTTTTAATGACGATAAAATTGCTGAATTGGCTCAAACGATTCATACACATGGGATCATTCAGCCAATTGTAGTAAGGGCATATGGACAGGGAAAATATGAAATCATTGCAGGTGAGCGTCGTTTTCGAGCCATGCAAAAGCTTGGCTGGGTATTGGCACCTGCAATAATCAAAGATTTCACCGATACAGAAACGGCTTCCGTTGCGCTGATAGAAAACCTTCAGCGAGAAGAACTGACACCGATTGAAGAAGCTTTGGCTTACGGCAAACTATTGGAGCTGCATAGTCTAACCCAAGAAGCTCTGGCACAAAGACTGGGAATAGGACAATCTACCGTGGCAAATAAGCTTCGGTTGCTTAAGCTGCCCCAGGAAGTTCAAGATGCTCTTCTTCAAAAGCAAATTACGGAACGCCATGCCCGCTCGTTGATACCGTTAAAGAGTCCTGAAAAGCAGCTCAAACTGCTTTTGGAAATCATCGAAAAAGGGTTAAACGTCAAGCAGACCGAAGAGATGGTCGTCAAGCTCTTGACGGGTACTGTGCAGAAGCCGAAACCTAAGCGAAAAGCGTTTAGTAAAGACATGAGGATTGCCGTGAATACTATACGCCAATCACTCAGTATGGTTACAGACAATGGAATAAATCTGGATGCAGAGGAAGAAGAGTTCGAGGAGTATTATCAATTCACGATTAAAATACCTAAGAAAAAAACTTGATTCCCTATCCTTAACCCTGCTTGGTAGTCTACGATTACCAAGCTTTTTTTATTTTGTTGCCAAAAACTCGCATTTTACACCCTAAAAATGATTCAATTTTTCTCGGTTTTTTCATGCTGTTTAGATAAATTTCAAATTTTATGAGGAATTTCAGAAAACGATTTCTTCCAGTAACATTCATGATAAAATAGAAAGAAATAAATGGATTTACGGTAAAAGTTAATAGATATAGCGTGATGAAGATAGTTGAAAGCAGGTGAATTCGTGGGTAAGATTCTCGCCATTGCCAATCAAAAAGGCGGTGTTGGAAAAACGACAACTTCTGTCAGTCTAAGTGCCTGTCTTGCATACATAGGACAGAAAGTCTTAATGGTCGATATCGATCCGCAGGGAAATGCGACAAGCGGTGCAGGTATTGATAAAGCGGATGTGGAACAATGTATTTATGATGTATTGGTTGATGATGTCGAAGCCAGTACCGTCATCATGGAAACAAAGGTAGAAAACTTATATGCTATACCTGCGACAATTCAACTTGCAGGTGCTGAAATTGAACTTGTTCCAACCATCTCAAGGGAAGTCCGATTAAAAAGGGCATTAGAAGAGGTGCAAAGTCAATATGATTACATCGTGATTGACTGTCCTCCATCATTGGGCTTGCTTACGCTTAATGCATTAACGGCAGCAGATGCAGTTTTGATTCCTGTACAATGTGAATATTATGCATTGGAGGGCCTGAGTCAACTCTTGAATACGGTCCGTCTCGTCCAAAAGCATTTGAACCATGATTTGAAAATCGAGGGTGTGCTATTGACGATGTTGGATGCCAGGACAAATTTAGGTCTCCAGGTTATAGAAGAGGTCAAAAAATACTTTCAGGATAAAGTCTATCAAACCATCATCCCTCGCAATGTCCGTTTGAGTGAAGCACCGAGCCATGGAGAACCAATAATTATATATGATCCAAAGTCACGAGGAGCGGAGGTCTATCTAGAACTGGCAAAGGAAGTGGTATCAAATGGCTAAAGGACTTGGCAAAGGACTTAACGCACTTTTCACTGGGGATATAAGTAAAGATGAAATCGTGCGCGAAATCAAATTAAGGGAATTAAGGCCAAATCCTTATCAGCCCCGAAAGAGCTTCCGACTTGAAGCTATAGAAGAATTAAAGCAATCTATCATGGAACATGGGATATTACAGCCGATTATTGCCCGGAAAAGTATTAAGGGCTATGAAATCGTTGCTGGGGAGAGGCGTTATCGTGCTGCCAAGGAAGCTGGTTTAAAGACAGTTCCGGTTGTTGTGAGGGAATTGAATGAACAGCAGATGATGGAACTGGCGATTTTGGAAAACCTGCAACGGGAAGATTTAAACCCAATTGAGGAAGCTGCCGCTTATCAGACACTTCTTGAAAAATTGAATTTCACCCAGGAACAGCTGGCCAATAGGTTGGGTAAAAGCCGACCCCATATCGCGAACTATGTAAGATTGCTATCTTTGCCTGAAGGGATTAGGAGTTATATCTCCGAAGGGGAAATTTCCATGGGGCATGGCCGAGCATTACTGGGTTTAAAGAAAAAAGAGATGCTTAAGCCAGTAGTGGATAAAATCCTCAAAGAAGGAATGAATGTCAGACAGCTGGAGCAATATATACATCAATTGAATGATACCGTTTCACGTGAAACCAAACCTAAGAAACAAGATAAAAAAGATATATTCATAAAGCAACGCGAGTCAAGTCTGCGTGAAAGACTGGGAACGAGTGTAACGATAAAACAAAGCAAGAAAAAAGGGAAAATAGAAATCGAATTCTTTTCAAAAGAAGATCTGGAGAGAATTTTGGACTTGATCGATCAAGAGAACATTTCCTCTTAGATCGCCTTTATGAAAAAAAAGTGGCAACAGAGGTTTAATCTATTTTTTACTGTGGAAAATTAGGTGAATGAGATGGTATTATTAGGGGCTTTGGTGAATGGTGCCTGCATTTTAATCGGTTCGATTTTGGGAAGGTTTTTGCAACATATACCTGAAAAGATAAAAGAAACGGTCATGAGTGGAATTGGTTTAGCCGTCATGGTCTTAGGCTTGCAGATGGGGCTTAAAAGTGATCAATTCCTTATTGTCATTTTAAGTATTGTTGGAGGGGCTGTCCTTGGGGAATGGATGAATCTTGAGGCTAGGCTTAATTCTTTAGGCAATTGGATTGAACGCAGGATGAAAGCGAAAGAAGGAATTTCGATATCCCAGGGGTTTGTAACGGCTACGCTCATATTTGGCATTGGGGCGATGGCCATTATCGGTGCCATGGATAGCGGTATCCGGAATGATCATGACGTTTTGATAACAAAAGCGATCATCGATGGATTTACAGCACTGGTCCTCGCCAGTACGCTTGGCATAGGAGTACTTTTTTCGGCATTTCCGGTCATTCTTTATGAGGGCCTGATAGCAATTTTTTCAAGACAGATTAATACGCTGATCCCAACTGCTTTAATGGATTCCTTCATATTGGAAATGACGGCAACTGGGGGAGTCATGATTTTAGCAATTGGTTTGAATATTATCGGTGTCACCAAAATAAGGGTGGCTAATCTGCTTCCTGGCATAATGATCACCGCCATTTTAGTTACAATCATGTATTATTTTTAAATAAAGGCTCTTTTCGTAAAGATTGTTGTTTTTAAAACGAAACTATTTAAGGTTGATTGGAGCGGAAGTGCGAGACTC
>NZ_JBHZPE010000063.1:0-21850 GCF_042787985.1 Peribacillus sp. YIM B13481 | reverse complement strand
AGCGAGCATCTGGAGGGGAAATCAACCACAACTCACTACCTGGTAAATAGCAACAAAGTATGTGAAAACAGCCTAAATAAAAGAAGGAAGGGAATAATCCCTTCCTTCATTTTTTTGATCAGCAAAACCGATCAAAGGGTCTTTTCTTGCTTGAATGACAATGTGAAAGGAGTGATGGAAGGTTTTACTGGATAATGATTTTGTGCTTCATAAATCCCCTCGGCGATGGTTTTGGCCATTTTTAGCACAAGATTAAGACGAGTGTTTTGCAAGACCATGAACTCCATGAAGCCACTTACATTCACGATTCCTGTTATATGGGCATTTCCAACGGAAGGAAGATCTTTATTGACCCCAGCACCTGGTTTCACTGGTCCTTGACCGATTTGGACAATACCGACGCTTTTCATCTTCCCTAAGCAAGCATCGATTCCGACTATAAATGGATTGGTATGAATCTTTTTTATTTCATTTAATTTTTCCGATAAATTCATCGCATGTATAGGGTCATCTAAAGTACCATAAACATGGAACGATGAAGAACTGTTTTCAGCTTTTTCACTTAGCAGAGTGCCGACAAGTGGTCCGAGGGAATCGCCTGTAGAACGGTCTGTGCCTATACAGACGATGACGATTGTTTGAAGCTTTCCAGTTGGTAGAAGGTTGATTAATTCCTGGGAAATTTGTTTGGATGCATCCGTATCTTCATGCAGGATGCGGCTCAATCTATTTTTATTATTATTAAATAGACTAGAATTCAGATTCATCGGCTCAACTCCTTTACTTTACTTGGTATTACAGTATACGGATAAAAAGGAAAAAATATACGGTATTTAACGTAACGGATGAGGGAAATTTTTGTAGAACTTGCAAACAGGTGAAGGGGAAATGGATTGACTTTTCTTCCTCTACCAATTGCTTTCATTTATACATTCTAGTAAAAAAATACTGGATTAACTCGGAAAAAACTTCTATTTCTTTTACCTATATACCCATATTTTTTTTGTACAGAAACCCTTATTTATTGATAAAATAGAGAAACTTCTCCTATTCGGGTTATCTCACAGCATGAGGGGTAGAGGAATAAGTCGGAATGGTAAAGTCATAGAGAAAATATAAAAGTTTTGCAGAATTTTGGATTAGCCAGGAGGAAAAGATGGAACGCATTTATGATAACGTTACAAAAGAGGTAATGGATGAAAAATTATGGTTACTATTAGGGGAAGGAATCATTAAAATCTTCCTTGTTCTCCTGTTATCACGTATTATTATTAGAATAGGAAAGACGGTCATAAGTAAATTTTTCGCGGTTCGCTTAAGAAGTCCAATTCGCGTTTCAGAGCGCAGAGAAACGACACTCATTAAGTTGCTGGAAAATATAGTCACTTATGTTATTAATTTTATTGCCTTGGTAATGATTCTTGAAATTTTCGGATTTGATGTAAAGGCTTTGCTGGCTGGAGCGGGGATACTTGGTTTGGCAGTTGGGTTCGGTGCTCAAAGTTTGGTAAAAGATATTATCACAGGATTCTTTGTGATTTTTGAAGATCACTTCTCGGTTGGGGACTATATTAAAATTAATACATTTGAGGGTGAAGTTCTCGAAATTGGGCTTCGTACAACAAAGATTAAAAGTAGCTCAGGAGAATTGCACCTCATACCTAATGGTAGTATTGTTCAAGTTACAAATTATTCTATATTAAATAGTAAGGCTGTTGTGGATGTAGCTATACCTAATGATGGATCAGTAGAACTTGCTGAGAGGGTACTCATTCAAACCTTGAATAATATGGAAGGCAAATATGACTTCTTGGTCAAAGCACCTGAATTTTTAGGAATTGAAGCGATAAGTCCTGATGAAGTTGTCTTTCGGGTCACTGCTGAAACAAAACCGATGCATCATGTCGAAATGAGTAGAATATTAAGAAAAGAAATAAGTGCTGCGCTTGATTTAAGTGGGATTAAATCTACGTACAATGGCAGCGAGTCATAGGAATTAGGGGGCTCATGGTTATGGAAGAAAAAGAGTTTGCGCTTAAGGATATTGTGGAAATGAAAAAACCACATCCCTGTGGAGTAAATAAGTGGAAAATCATTCGACTTGGTATGGATATCCGGATAAAATGTGAAGGCTGCGGTCATAGCGTAATGCTGCCTCGACGTGAATTCGCGAAGAAAATGAAAAAAGTTCTACAAAAGCATGAGGAGTGATCATGCTTTTTTTTGAGTGAAGGCAGTCCTGAGTTTCTCATGATTTACTTGTCTTTTTAGGAAGCGAAATCTATAATTGGGAAAGGTTTAGGTAATTGGATGGTTTTTATAGAAAATCAGACTTTTTCCCATATGTACGAATTATCTTGAAGGAGTGAAATATAAATGGCTTTAACAGCTGGTATAGTAGGTTTGCCTAACGTAGGTAAATCCACTTTATTTAATGCAATTACTCAGGCAGGTGCGGAATCTGCCAACTATCCTTTCTGTACGATTGACCCAAATGTCGGGATTGTTGAAGTGCCAGATCACCGTCTGCAAAAATTGACAGAATTGGTTAAACCAAAAAAAACGGTTCCGACAGCATTTGAATTCACGGATATCGCCGGAATTGTAAAAGGGGCCAGTAAAGGAGAAGGTCTCGGTAATAAATTCCTTTCCCATATCCGTCAAGTGGATGCAATTTGTCAGGTTGTCCGTTGTTTCGCAGACGATAACATTACTCATGTTTCTGGAAAAGTAAATCCAATCGATGATATCGAAGTCATCAACCTTGAATTGATCCTGGCCGATTTGGAATCCGTTGATAAACGCATCGACCGTGTCGGAAAAATGGCCAAGCAAAAGGATAAAGGCGCAGTGGCTGAACATGAAATTCTTGTGGCTTTAAAAGAAGCATTGGAGAATGAAAGGCCCGCCCGTTCAGTTGAATTTACCGAAGAACAGCAAAAAATGGTGAAGGGCATGCACTTGCTTACGGCGAAGCCGACTCTTTATGTGGCGAACGTGAGCGAAGATGAAGTGGCTAATGCTGACGAGAATGAATATGTTCAGCAAGTTCGTGAATATGCAGCGAAGGAAAATGCAGAAGTAATCGTAATTTGTGCCAAAATCGAAGAAGAAATTGCAGAGCTTGAAGGTGAAGAAAAGGAAATGTTCCTATCTGAACTTGGCATCGAAGAGTCGGGTCTTGACCAGTTGATCCGTGCTTCATATAATCTGCTCGGATTGGCAACATACTTTACAGCTGGTGTACAGGAAGTGCGTGCATGGACATTCCGAAAAGGTATGAAAGCCCCTCAATGTGCAGGTGTCATTCATACGGACTTCGAACGTGGTTTCATCCGTGCCGAAATCGTTTCTTATACCGATTTGCTTGAAGCGGGCAGTCATAGTGCTGCAAAAGAAGCAGGAAAAGTTCGATTAGAAGGAAAAGAGTACATCGTTAACGATGGCGATGTAATCCATTTCCGTTTCAACGTTTAAGATATAAAGACCCTGCATTTTCCCAATGTAGGGTCTTTTTTTGAGCCTCTAATCATTAGATTTCAATTAATTGTAATAAGTCGATCCGTTCGTTGCAAAGCCACTTTAACTATGCTATAATTTTATCTTGTGAGTAATTATAAATAATTGCTCCTTGCCCAATTGGGCCGCTTAGACCAAAAGGAGGTGACAGTGATGAGAAAATACGAAATTATGTATATCATCCGTCCAAACATTGAGGAAGAAGCTAAAAAAGCTTTAGTTGAACGTTTCAACACAATCCTTTCTGATAATGGTGCGGAAGTAGAAGCAAAAGAATGGGGTAAACGCCGTCTTGCATACGAAATCAATGATTTCCGTGATGGTTACTACATGCTTCTTAAAGTTAACGCTGAAAGTGCTGCGATTCAAGAATTCGATCGTCTTGCTAAAATCAGTGAAGACATTATTCGCCACATGGCTACTAGAGAAGAAGTCTAATCCAATATTTTAATATAAATTCTAATCTTGTTTCACGTGAAACAAGTTTGAAACCTAGGGGTTGATTCTGATGATGAATCGCGTAGTTTTGGTAGGACGCTTAACTAAAGATCCTGAATTGCGATATACACCTAATGGAGTTCCCGTAGCTACCTTTACTTTAGCTGTGAATCGTGGTTTTACGAATCAGCAAGGTGAACGTGAAGCGGATTTCATTAACTGTGTAGTTTGGCGTAAACCGGCAGAAAATGTAGCTAACTTCTTGAAAAAGGGCAGTTTAGCTGGCGTGGATGGACGTGTCCAAACACGTAATTATGAAGGACAAGACGGCAAACGCGTATATGTGACGGAGATTCTGGCTGAGAGCGTTCAATTCCTTGAACCACGAAGCAGTTCAGCGGGTGAAAGAAATGAAGGCGGTTCTTACGGTGGAGGTCAAAAAAGTTATGGTAACAATAATAACGGAAATGACAACAATTCGTATGGACAAAATCCTAATCAGAATCAACGGAGCAATAACAACTACACTCGTGTAGATGATGATCCATTTGCAAATGACGGTAAAACAATCGACATTTCAGATGACGATCTTCCGTTTTAAACAGCCGTTTAAAATGAAAATTTAAAAAGCAGGGAGGGAAATTTATTATGGCAATGGGTGGACGTAAAGGACGCGGTAAGCGTAAAAAGGTTTGTTATTTCACATCTAACGGAATCACTAAAATTGATTACAAAGATACAGATCTTCTTAAAAAATTCGTCTCAGAACGCGGTAAAATTTTACCACGTCGTGTAACTGGCACAAGCGCTAAATATCAACGTAAATTAACGATTGCTATTAAACGCTCACGTACTATGGCATTACTTCCATATGTATCTGGTGAATAATAAATTGGCACATTGAGGAGTTTTCCTTAATGTGCCTTTTTTTATAAGTTAGGATCTTATGCTGAAAAACCGCTGAATTGCGGTTTTTTTATTTTTAAAAAGAATTTAAAAAGATGTTTTCCTTACAAAAAATAATCATATCCTAAAAAAGAATGTGATGTTTGAAATATCCTGGCTGTAACGGATACAATATGAAGATAAGACATTAATTTTAATATTAACGGGGGGTGAAAAAATGAATAACGGGAGACGAATTGCGGAGGGTGGAGCCCTTTTGGCACTATATTGCATTTTACTGTTCATCACCATTCAAGTCCCGCTAGTGGGTATCTTCACTACTTTCTTTTTACCCATTCCATTCATACTGGTCACAATCAAACAAAAGTTATCGTGGAGCCTCGGTTACCTATTCATTGCTTCACTATTGTCGATCCTCATCGGGACGATATTGTCTGTCCCGCTTACCTTACTTATGGGGGCAACGGGAATTGCGATCGGCTATTTTTTGAAAAAGGACAAACCGATGGCACCTATGTTCATAAGTGCAGTCCTTGTCTTCCTGGGAGGAATTTTATTAATATATGCAGCTTCAGTGTTAATAACGGATGTTAATTACATAGAAGAATCGATGAATATGGCTGAAGGATCTATAAAAAAAACAATCGACATCATGGATTCTTTAGGACAGGCACCGACGGAACAAGTCAAAAAGCAGATGTATGAATCAATCGACATGATAAACACGCTGATGCCAAGTTTGTTCGTGTTGATATCAGTCAGCATGGTTTTATTGATTTTCTTTGCTGCACATCCCATTGTGAAGAGGTTCAGCGATAAGACGCTAAAATGGCCTCATTTTCGAGATCTTCGACTCCCGAAAAGCCTTTTATGGTATTATTTAATTACGATGCTTCTTGCTCTTTTTGTGAATACGGACAAGAATAGTTTTGTATATATGGCCATATCGAACCTATTTTTCATCCTGCAGTTCTTCATTTTATTACAAGGATATTCCCTGATATTTTATATCGCTCATGTGAAGTCATGGGCTAAAGCCATACCTGTTTTAATCGTGGTTTTTTCTTTGCTGCTGCCGATTCCGATTATTACAACGGCCGTACGATTTTTAGGTATAATAGATTTAGGATTTCCTTTTAGGGAGACGATCAAGAAAAAGGAATAGACTTTTTTGTAAAACAGATGCTTTTAGGAGCTGAAACTATGCCATCTTATTTGAAAGAATACTCGATTAAGTCCCCAGTGTATGGGATGCTGGCCGCGGGCGTGTTACTTTTGGGCGTACTGGCTTATTATAATTGGGTTATTGCACTTGTTGGTTTATTGATTCTTGCTGGTTTATTTTATTTAACATTAAGAATGGTAGAAAAAAAGCAACGTAAGACAGAAGAGTATATAACGACTTTATCTTACCGTTTAAAAAAGGTCGGTGAGGAAGCGTTATTGGAAATGCCAATTGGGATCATGCTCTTTAATGAGGATTATTACATTGAATGGACCAATCCATTCCTGGCTTCGTGTTTTAGTGAAGACTCCTTGGCAGGAAGATCGCTATACGATGTTGCGGACTCGATCGTTCCGTTAATTAAGCAAGAGATCGAGACAGAGACAATTACGCTCCACGATCGGAAATTCAAAGTGGTCCATAAGCGAGAGGAAAGGCTTCTTTACTTTTTTGATGTGACGGAGCAAGTGGAAATCGAGAAACTATATGAAGATGAGCGAACGGCAATTGCGATCATTCTCCTTGATAACTATGATGATTTGACACAGGGTATGGATGATCAGCGTAAAAGCAGCATTAATAGCTTGGTTACCTCACTTCTTGATAAATGGGCAAGGGATAATGGCGTTTTCTTTAAACGGGTTTCCTCGGAGCGATTCATCGCTGTCTTTAATGAGCATATCCTTCAGCAACTTGAGAAGGGAAAATTCTCGATTTTGGATGAAATCAGGGAAACGACGGCCAAGCAAAATGTACCATTGACCTTGAGCATCGGGGTCGGCTCGGCAGTGTCATCCTTACCGGAACTAGGTACACTTGCACAGTCCAGCTTGGATCTCGCTTTAGGACGGGGCGGTGACCAGGTAGCCATCAAGCAAGCGAATGGAAAAGTGAAATTCTATGGCGGTAAAACCAATCCGATGGAAAAACGCACGAGGGTCCGTGCACGTGTGATTTCCCATGCATTGAAGGATATAGTCCTTGATAGTGATAAAGTCATTGTCATGGGCCATAAAAACCCGGATATGGACGCAATCGGTTCAGCCATCGGCATTTTGAAAGTTGCCCAAATGAATGAACGTGAAGGCTATATTGTAATTAACACCCAGCAGCTTGATAGCAGTGTACTTCGTTTAATGGAGGAAATCAAAAATAAAGAAGAGCTTTATGCCCGGTTTATAACTCCTGATGATGCTCTTGAAATGATTACGGATGAGACATTGCTGGTTGTGGTCGATACACATAAACCTTCTATGGTAATTGAAGAGCGGTTATTGAATAGGATCGATAAGGTTGTAGTCATCGACCATCATCGCCGGGGTGAGGAGTTCATCAAAAACTCATTGCTCGTCTATATGGAGCCATATGCGTCTTCAACAGCAGAACTTGTGACCGAACTGCTTGAATATCAGCCGAAACGCAGTAAGATAGATATGCTGGAATCAACGGCGCTACTTGCAGGTATCATTGTCGATACGAAAAGCTTCACTTTAAGAACAGGTTCACGTACTTTCGATGCAGCCTCTTATCTAAGGGCACATGGAGCTGATACGGTACTTGTCCAGAAGTTCTTAAAAGAAGACGTTGACACCTATATTAAACGGTCGAAGCTCATTGAAGAAGTTATCTTTTATAAAAAGGGAATTGCAATTGCCTCGGCAAAAACCGATCAGGTCCACAATCAGGTGCTCATTGCTCAGGCTGCGGACACCCTATTGACCATGGATGGCGTTGTTGCTTCCTTTGTAATGGCTAAGCGATCTGATGATACAGTAGGCATAAGTGCGCGATCGCTTGGTGATATCAATGTACAGGTGATCATGGAAATGTTAAATGGAGGCGGACATTTAACAAATGCCGCTACTCAACAGGCATGCTCCATTGATGAAGCAGAAAGTCGATTAAAAACAGCTATAGATGAATATTTAGAAGGGGGACAAAAAGAATGAAAGTAATATTTCTGAAAGACGTAAAAGGTAAAGGGAAAAAAGGGGAAGTTAAAAATGTTGCAGATGGTTATGCACATAATTTCCTGCTAAAACAAGGATTGGCCGTTGAAGCAAATAATACAAATGTAAAAACATTGGAAGCCCAGAAAAATAAAGAAGAATCACTTGCAGCAGAAGAACTGCAGCATGCTGAAGAATTGAAAGTGCAGCTGGAGAAACTAACGGTTGAACTATCTGCCAAAGCCGGTGAGGGCGGGCGTTTATTCGGTTCCATCACGACTAAACAAATTGCATCGGAGCTTCAGAAAAAACACGGTATCAAGGTTGATAAACGTAAAATGGAGCTTGCTGAAGGCATCCGCACTTTAGGGCATACAAAGCTTCCAGTCAAGCTTCACCCTGAAGTCACTGCGACACTGACTGTGCATGTGAAAGAAATTAACTAATTTTAGCTGTTTCATATCTGTGAAAAATTGATAAAATAGAGATAGACGAAAAATGTGATTGGGCATGTTGTCCTTTCACTTTTTTTCTTTTTTACTAGAAACATATAAATGGTATCCTCTTAGAATGGGAGGTTTTAAGATATGATAGAACAATTTCAGGATAGGATTCCCCCTCAAAATATAGAAGCCGAACAGGCTGTGCTAGGAGCCATTTTTCTTGAGCCCTCTTCATTGACCGTTACATCGGAAGTTTTGATTCCGGAGGATTTTTACAGAAGCTCTCATCAAAAAATCTTTAATGTGATGCTTAATTTGAATGACGAAGGAAAAGCTGTCGATTTGATTACGGTGACAGAGGAATTGGCTGCGACAAAAAACCTTGAAGAGGTTGGCGGAGTTTCTTATTTAAGTGAATTGGCCGGATCGGTACCTACCGCGGCCAATATTGAATATTATGCTCGCATCGTCGAGGAGAAGTCATTGCTGCGTCGTTTGATCAGGACAGCGACCAACATTGCTCAGGAAGGCTACAGTCGCGAGGACGAGGTCGAGGAGCTGCTCGGGGAAGCAGAAAAAACGATCATGGAAGTGGCCCAGCGTAAGAATTCCGGGTCTTTTCAAAATATTAAGGATGTATTGGTTGCGACGTACGATAACATAGAAATTTTGACTACCCGAAAAGGGGATGTCACGGGAATACCGACAGGGTTTGCTGAACTGGATCGAATGACAGCAGGGTTCCAACGTAATGACCTCATCATAGTGGGTGCCCGTCCTTCGGTTGGTAAAACCGCTTTTGCATTGAATATCGCTCAAAACGTTGCGACCAAAACGGAGGAGAATGTAGCGATTTTCAGTCTTGAAATGGGTGCAGAGCAGCTCGTTATGCGTATGCTCTGTGCTGAAGGAAATATCAACGCTCAGAATTTACGGACAGGTTCCTTAACGGATGAGGATTGGCGTAAATTGACGATGGCGATGGGAAGCTTGTCGAATGCCGGCATTTATATCGATGATACGCCAGGTGTGAGGATTGGTGAAATTCGTTCGAAATGCCGTCGTTTGAAGCAGGAACATGGGCTTGGCATGATATTGATCGATTACCTGCAGTTAATTCAAGGCGATGGTCGTTCAGGCGACAACCGTCAGCAAGAGGTATCCGAGATTTCACGTTCACTTAAAGCGCTCGCTCGTGAACTTAAAGTGCCCGTCATAGCCCTTTCCCAGCTATCGCGGGGAGTGGAGCAGCGCCAGGATAAGCGTCCGATGATGTCTGATATCAGGGAATCCGGGAGTATCGAGCAAGATGCCGATATCGTCGCATTCTTATACCGTGATGATTATTATGATAAAGAATCCGAGAATAAAAATATCATTGAAATCATTATAGCGAAACAGCGTAATGGTCCAGTAGGCACGGTTTCGCTTGCATTCGTGAAAGAATATAATAAATTCGTTAACCTCGAACGGCGCTTCGATGATGATTCGATGTCTCCCGGCGCATAGGGAACTGCCTGCCATTCATGCAATGGCGGGCTGTTTTTATTTTGGAAAAAGAAAGGGATCGGTGATAATAATAAAAGAAATCAAAGGGCAGAATAAGGATTGACAATCCAAAACCAATTTTGAAAACGGAAAGAATTTTTTTCATATTTACGAACGAAGTATTTTTTGAAATGTGTAACGTTCGGATTTTGTATTGACTTCCACTTTGGATTATTGATAAAATAGGTTTGTTTGATAAGAACCGGTAAATAATCGGTATTACGTGAACCTTTGGAGGTGCTTTATTCAGATGTCATCAGTTGTAGTAGTCGGTACACAATGGGGAGACGAAGGTAAAGGTAAAATAACAGATTTTCTATCCCAGAATGCGGAAGCCATCGCTCGTTATCAAGGTGGGAATAATGCAGGGCATACAATAAAATTTAATGGCGTTACCTATAAACTGCATTTAATTCCGTCAGGGATTTTTTATAGTGATAAAATTTGTGTCATTGGAAATGGTATGGTGGTTGATCCAAAAGCTCTTGTAGAGGAGCTTGCTTATTTACATAGTCATGGAGTGAGTACGGATAATCTTCGTATCTCTAACCGTGCACATGTCATTCTTCCTTACCATATCAAATTGGATGAAGTCGAAGAAGACCGTAAAGGCGCTAATAAAATTGGAACGACAAAAAAAGGAATCGGCCCTGCTTATATGGACAAAGCTGCTCGTAACGGAATCCGCATGGCAGATCTTTTGGACCGTGAAATTTTCGAGGAAAAATTGGCTCAAAATCTTGTCGAAAAAAACCGTATGTTTGAACGCTTCTATGAAACGGAAGGTTTCAAAATCGAAGATATCATGGATGAATACTATGAGTACGGACAACAAGTGCAGAAATATGTTTGTGATACATCCGTTGTATTGAATGACGCACTTGATGAAGGAAAACGGGTATTATTCGAAGGGGCACAAGGCGTGATGCTTGATATCGATCAAGGAACATACCCATTCGTCACTTCATCTAATCCTGTTGCAGGTGGCGTTACGATCGGTTCTGGCGTAGGTCCTACAAAAATCAATCATGTGGTTGGAGTATGTAAAGCATATACAAGCCGTGTGGGCGATGGTCCTTTCCCTACAGAATTGCATGATGAAGTCGGTAACCAAATCCGTGAAGTTGGCCGTGAATATGGTACAACTACAGGCAGGCCGCGCCGTGTCGGCTGGTTTGATGCAGTTGTCGTTCGCCATGCACGCCGTGTCAGCGGGATTACCGATTTATCATTGAACTCGATTGACGTGTTATCAGGTCTTGATACGGTCAAAATTTGTGTAGCTTATGAATACAAAGGCGAAATCATTCATGAGGTTCCAGCAACATTAAAAGCGATTGGCGAATGTAAACCAGTTTATGAAGAGCTATCAGGCTGGTCAGAAGACATCACAGGATGCAAATCATTGGATGAGCTTCCAGAGAACGCTCGCCACTATGTAGAGCGCGTATCTCAATTGGTAGGCATTCCTTTGACTACTTTCTCTGTCGGTCCTGACCGTAACCAAACAAATATCGTGAGAAGCCCTTGGCGTCTAGCGTAATTGATGAAATGGAGCTGGCTTTTTAGCCGGCTCTTCTTCATTATTGGAATCAATCACTGCATTCTGATGTCACAATCGAGAGACCTGGGATATTGGAAGAATGGATTGAAACAGTAGGAAAAAGGAAAAAGATAAAAAAAAATAATTTTATTTCAAAAAAACTATTGCCTAAACTATGATAACCATGATATTATCAAAAGCGTCGTCACAATAGTACAAGCATTAACAACATCAAGCGAGTAGCTGCATTGAGACGTGAAACATCCTGAAAAGTTACATTTCATTAGAACGAGCCATTAGCTCAGTTGGTAGAGCATCTGACTTTTAATCAGAGGGTCGAAGGTTCGAATCCTTCATGGCTCACCATTTTTTTCGGCCCATTGGTCAAGCGGTTAAGACACCGCCCTTTCACGGCGGTAACACGGGTTCGAATCCCGTATGGGTCACTTCTTTATATAATTCTTTACTGGTCCCGTGGTGTAGCGGTTAACATGCCTGCCTGTCACGCAGGAGATCGCGGGTTCGATTCCCGTCGGGACCGCCATTTTATTTTTTTGTTCTAAAATAGAATATTTGGCTCAGTAGCTCAGTCGGTAGAGCAAAGGACTGAAAATCCTTGTGTCGGCGGTTCGATTCCGTCCTGAGCCATCCTTTTTAAAAACGCCTTTCCTTTAGGGCGTTTTTTTTGTTTTACATCCAGATGTATTATAAATGAAATCTTGTTAATGAATTGTTAACGATTTGTAACATACCAATTTCACCCAAGTCGACATATAAACCGCTTTTATCCTTACGGGGCTTACGTCCACTCCTTATTTCGAAATGTATCGAATCTTCCTCATTAGCATATTTATTGGTACTTGTTGTCACCATTTATACAGTTCTATTACATTATCACGACTGTTTCTTGTTTTTTTTTTTATTATGGTAGAGTTATGAGTGAAAAATCATAATAGAAATCAGTCATATGCAAGTGGATATTTAAATTGGACTAATAAATCTCAAAATAAATTTGATTAGTTTCTTAATTGGTGACTGAGCCGTTAAGGAGGACAATATATGTTTAGCTCAAAAGGTAAGGGGATCATCCTGTTGATGGTTTCGGTCATTTTATTGCTTGCTGGAAATATGGCGACGGCCGCAGGGATATCGAAAACTGCCACCATTCAGCATGTTTATCTTAATGATGAGTTCGTCGGAAGTGTAACGGATGAAACGGAAATAGAGGAGATCGTAGCCGATAAGGTAAAAGCAGCACAGAGAGATTATCCAGACTATACATTCGATAGGGAGTCGCAGCTGTCATATGTACCTGAAGAGGTATTTGGTGAAGAAGTAAAAGAAGATCAGGCTGTAAAGGGTATTCAAGAAAAGCTCAATGTGAAAGCAAAGGCGTATGAAATCGACATAGATAATCAGGCGGTCGCTTATGTTGCGTCAAGGGATGATGCTGAGGACGTTTTGGAAAAAATCAAGTTATTATATGTAAATGAAGAGGAATACGCTGAATATGAAACAGGTAAAAAAGGAAACGAAACGGGTGCAAAACCATTAAAAGAACCAGGAAGTAGAATTCTGGACATCAAGTTTTCACTTCCCGTTACGTTTAAAGAATCAATGATCGATCCAGCTGAAATCAAGACCGTCGATGATACCATTTCCATGATAGAAGAAGGAAAGAAAGAAAAGACGCTTTATGAGGCTAGGGAAGATGAGGATCTTGAAGCAATTGCCAATCAGCACGATATGGACCTGGATCAACTGTTAGAGCTAAATCCAGGACAGGATGAGGGCAAAGGGCTTAAAAAGGGCGAGCATCTCTATGTGACCCAGCTTACGCCCTATGTGAACGTAATGGTGGAAAGAGAAGTATTAAAGGAAGAGAGGATTCCTTTCGAAAAGAAAGTGAAGGAGGATGACGAACTTCCCAAGGGTGAACTCATTACTGAACAAATTGGCAATGAGGGGGTTCAGGCGTTCACATATGCAGTATTTGAAACAAATGGTAAGAAAATCAGTGAAACGATCGTAAAAAAAGAAAACACGGAAAAAGCCAAAATGGAAATCACTAGAAAAGGCACGAAGGTCGTTCCTTCACAGGGGAGCGGTACATATTCATGGCCTGCAGATGGGGGCTATATTTCCAGCAAGCAGGGGCAGCGCTGGGGGAAACTTCATAAAGGTATCGATATTGCCCGGCCAACCACCAGGACCATAACGGCAGCGGATCATGGGATAATCGAAACTGCTGGAAACTCCGGAGGGTATGGAAATAAGATAACGATCAATCATAATAACGGGTATAAGACAGTATATGCCCATTTGGATTCAATAAATGTAAAAGCCGGACAAAAGATTGAGAAGGGCATGAAAATTGGCATGATGGGTTCAACAGGGCACTCCACAGGTGTCCACCTCCATTTTGAAATATATAAAAACGGTTCTCTTGTAAATCCGCTAAACTATATAAGCCAGTAATCGATGGGAGTCTTCGAAAAATATTCGAAGACTCCTTCTGCTTCACAGATAGATGAGAATAATAGGAAAAAGGTGATTTAATGCCTATAAAATGATAAAGTAGAATAGATACAATTCGCTTTCATTCCAGTGTTCAGTCCCTTTTATTGGGTATATATATATAAATTTGTTGAACTGGGATGCTAGATTGGTGCATGCAGAAGGAAAAGTGAATAAAGTCCCGGATAAGGACACGGTTTTTAATAGATTCAGTTTAGTTATTAAAAAGGAGATAAGCACATGGATAAGAAGATTCTGGTAGTGGATGATGAAAAGCCAATTGCCGATATATTACAATTCAATCTAAAAAAGGAAGGCTATGAAGTTTTTTGTGCTTATGATGGCAATGAAGCCCTCAAAATGGTAGAAGAACGGCAACCTGATTTGATTTTACTTGATATCATGCTACCGCAGCGCGATGGGATGGAAGTTTGCAGGGAAGTAAGGAAGAAGTATGAAACGCCAATCATCATGTTAACGGCTAAGGATTCAGAGATAGATAAAGTCTTAGGTTTAGAGCTTGGTGCGGATGACTATGTCACAAAGCCATTTAGTACCCGGGAAATAATTGCCCGCGTTAAGGCGAACTTAAGACGTCAGCAAGCGGTCCCGGTCCCAGATCAAGAAAATGAACCGAAGGAAATTACGATAGGAACGCTCACCATCCATCCGGATGCCTATGTGGTATCCAAACGGGGCGATACGATTGAATTAACTCATCGCGAATTTGAATTGCTTCATTACTTAGCGAAGCATATCGGTCAGGTCATGACAAGGGAGCACTTATTACAAACCGTGTGGGGCTATGATTATTTTGGTGATGTACGGACAGTCGATGTAACGGTCAGACGTCTTCGTGAGAAGATTGAAGACAATCCAAGCCATCCTGGTTGGATTGTAACTAGAAGAGGGGTCGGTTATTACCTGCGTAACCCTGAACAGGAGTAGTTCTTATGAAAAAGGTTGGTTTTTTTCGCTCAATCCATTTTAAATTTGTTCTGATTTATGTGTTGCTCATTTTTGTAGCGATGCAGATAATCGGGGTATATTTTGTTGGGGAATTGGAAGAAAATCTTGTCGGGAACTTCACGAAATCAATAAAAGGTCACGTTAACCTGCTTACCTACAGTATTGGTGAAGAAATGGAAAAAGAGAGGGGAGAGGAAGATCCAACCCTCGAAGAAGCGATTGCTATGATATTGAAAGACCCGGATAATTCTTCGAATGATATTTCGGAAGTACGTGTCATTGACACTCGCAGCAGGCGTGTGATTGGAACTTCAGCCCTAAGTAACCAGGATATTGTAGGGAAGAAGACAACGGAAGTCCTTATTAAAAATACGCTGATTAATGGAAAAGAAGAAAGTGAAGTATTTCGAGATCAGAAATCCGGCAGGCGGCTCTGGGTTCTTTCGACACCCATTGAAGCAAATGGGGAGGTCATTGGCGCCGTCTATGTAATAGCAGAGATGGAGAATGTCTTTGAACAGATGGATGAAATCAATGGTATTTTCATGACGGGTACGGCCATCGCCTTGGTCATTACGGCCATCTTGGGGATCCTGCTCGCACGAACGATCACTCGACCCATGTCGGATATGAGAAAACAGGCCTTGGTGATGGCGAAAGGGAATTTCTCAAGAAAAGTAAGGGTATATGGCGATGATGAAATTGGCCAGCTTGCCGTCACTTTCAATAATTTGACTAAAAAGCTTCAAGAGTCGCAATCAAGCACAGAAGGAGAGCGCCGTAAGCTTTCATCCGTCCTCTCCAATATGACGGACGGTGTAATATCAACTGATAGGCGCGGTCGGGTGAACTTGATTAATGAACCGGCGGCACAATTATTGAATGTTTCGCGTGAAACCGTCATGAACCAACCGATCATCGAGGTTTTGGGTCTTGAAGAAGAGTTTAAATTTGAGGATTTACTGGAAGAGCGAGAGTCCGTCATCCTTGATTACAGCAAAAAAAATCGGCCTTTCATTTTGAGGGGGAACTTTTCGGTCATTCAAAAGGAAACGGGATTCGTTAATGGTTTGATTACTGTTTTGCATGATATAACAGAGCAGGAAAAAATCGAGGGCGAACGCAGGGAATTTGTTGCCAACGTATCACATGAACTGCGAACTCCGCTAACGACGATGAGAAGTTACCTGGAAGCATTGGCTGAAGGTGCTTGGAAGGACGAGGAAATCGCTCCATCCTTTTTAAGTGTGACCCAAAATGAAACGGAGCGAATGATCAGGCTTGTTAATGATCTGTTACAGCTTTCGAAAATGGATAGTAAAGATTACAGGCTTAAAACGGGCTGGGTGAATTTCAATAAATTCTATGACCATATCATCGATCGTTTTGAAATGACGAAAAATGATGACATCACGTTTAAGCGTGATTTGCCTAAGGAAGCTTATTTTGTGGATATTGATGAAGATAAAATCACCCAGGTTCTCTATAATGTAATCTCCAACTCGTTGAAGTACTCACCTGAAGGGGGTCAAGTGACTTTCCGCGTCAGGGCTTCGGATGGCTTTATCGTTGTGAGCATTACAGATCAAGGAGTGGGCATCCCGAAAAACGTCATTGATAAAATATTCGACCGCTTCTACCGTGTGGATAAAGCAAGGTCGCGGAATTTGGGCGGGACCGGGCTGGGTTTAGCGATCGCAAAAGAAATGGTCGTGGCGCATGGCGGGAAAATATGGGCGGAAAGTGTGGATGGAAAAGGAACTACGGTGTTCTTTACACTTCCTTACGAACAGGAAGAAGAGGATGATTGGTCATGAATTTTGAACGTGCAAAAAGTATCATACTGATTATTTTGGTTGGGACAAGCATTTTTTTGACTTGGAGCATTTGGACGTATGAGCCTGAATATGATAAATTTGGTGACCGATCGAATTATATAAAGATTAAAAGCGATGTCCAGATTGTTAGTGATGTAGTTAAACCAGTAAGTATCCTTTTTCATGGCAATGGGCGACATTTCCAGACTTCCGATCCGGTGGAAATAAATAAAATGGAAAAAGAATTTTCGCAATGGAGTTTTACCGGCGTAAAAGAGATATCCGTAAAAAGGCTGCAAAGGAAATTTGATGACTTTGTTCATGAAGATGGGTCGATTGAAATCGAATTTTCCGATGATGTGCCCATTTCCCTCTATAAAACGGTATTGAATATTACGGATAAGGACGTGCCTCCCTTTTCATTTGATCGGATCATCATTAAACAAAAGGATATCAGCGGTAATGAATCTGCCGTTTATTTTGTTTCTTACGATCAAGAGAAGATCTATCAAGGTATGGTCGACTCTAAAAGACTAAGAGATTTCATGGATGATTTTTATACGGGTTCTTACAGTAAGCACCCTGAATACACGGCCGAAACCATAAACAGCAAAAGGACGTTGTTCGTTCCGGAAAAATCCATTGAGGTCAACAGACTTCAATATTATATCGACAATTTGGATATTGGAAATCTAAAAAATGCGTTATTTAATGATCCGAAGTATGTACGCCAGGAACCCGTTTCGGTCGGTGAGGAATACACGGATGGAACAAGACTGATGACGATCAATAAAGAGAATTACCTAATTTCTTATATCAATCCGGCACAAAAGAAGAGCAAGTTATTTGACAGTTCCGGTGACCTTCTGCAAAAGAGCATTGATTTCATCAATGATCATGCTGGTTGGGAAGATAATAATTATCGCTTTGCTTATATGTCGGAGAATGAGCAACGAGTGGTATTCCGCTTATTCGTAAATGGTTATCCGGCCTTCAATGAATCCGGAATGACTGAAATCGAGCAAATTTGGGGGAAAGAAGAAATATATAGCTACGAGCGCCCGTACTTTTCACTTGCCTCAGTCCTCCCATCAGAAGAATCGGTAGAGACTTTACCAAGTGGTAGAGAAGTCTTGAATCAGTTGAAATCTAAAGATAATATCGACTTTAAGAGCGTGGAGGACATCTCGATTGGCTATAAACTGCATAAATCCCTGGATTCCAAACTTGTCACACTAGTTACACTTGAACCCACTTGGTATTATCGTATCGGCGATAAATGGTTTATTGTGCCTGGAGATACGGGAGGCGATCAAAGTGGATTGGAATAATACAAAGTCAATTTTCATCATGGTCTTTTTCATTTTGAATATTTTTCTTCTTTATCAATTCCTGGAAAAGATTAATGACAACCAAATAGAAAATTTCACGGAGTCTTCAATAGATGAACTCTTGAAAGAAGATGAGATTTCAATAGAAACCCCACTTCCGAAACAAAAGTTGGATCAATTCCTGATTGCCCAAAGCAAGACTTTCGAGAAGAAAGATATACAGGACCTGAAAAATCAAAAAGCAAAAATCATCGATGATAAGAAGCTCGTAGGTACATTCAAAACACCGGTTAGCATGAAGGCGGAAATTCATGCTGCAGACCTTGATATATTCCTGAAGGAGTATATATTAAATGGAGCTGACTATCGCTTTTGGAGCTATGATAAAATCAGTCAGACCATCATCTGCTATCAAGTGGAAGATAAAAAGATGTTTTATAACAATAGTAAGGGCAAGGTCACTTTATATCTGAACAAAAAGGGTGAAATCGTCTCCTATGAACAGATGTATTTAGAGGGGATTAAAAAATTCAATAAACCCAAGGAATTGATACCTGCTTTAACTGCTATTGGAGCTTTATATGATAATGGTGATATTGATCCCAAAAGCAAAGTCACGAATGTAAAACTAGGTTTTTATAATTCGCTGCAGACGACATCTGTATCACATTTACTTGTGCCAACATGGTGGGTGGTCCTTAATGACAAAACGGATCTCTTCGTGAATGCTATTGATGGAGAGGTCATTGAATTAAATACAGAAGAAAAAATACTGGAGTGAGTATAGATGACTATGCATTTTAGTGTTCTCGCAAGCGGGAGTACAGGAAATGCCTTATTCGTGGAAACGGAGGATCAATCTTTCCTTGTCGATGCCGGCTTAAGCGGTAAGGCTTTGGAAGCATTGTTTCAGGATATAGGCCGTGATATGTCGAAGTTATCCGGTATCCTTGTTACCCATGAACACAGCGACCATATTAAAGGTCTGGGCGTGGTTGCCAGAAAACATAAACTCCCGATCTATGCGAATGCAAAGACATGGAATGCCATGGAACGATCAATCGGTGAAATTGCAACCGAACAAAAATTCACATTTGAAATGGAACAGGTCAAAACGTTCGGCAGTCTTAATATAGAATCTTTTGGTGTTTCTCATGATGCGGCAGAGCCGATGTTTTACGCCTTTCATCATGAAGACAAAAAACTAGTGGTCATCACTGATACAGGGTATGTAAGTGATCGGATGAAAGGAATCATCTCGAATGCCGATGCATATGTATTCGAAAGTAACCATGATGTGTCCATGTTGAGGATGGGAAAATATCCATGGAGCATTAAGCGCCGGATTTTAAGTGATGTTGGTCATGTTTGTAATGAAGATGCAGCCCTTGCAATGAGTGAAGTGGCCGGTGATAAGACCAAGCGGATTTATTTGGCTCACTTAAGTCTTGATAACAATATGAAGGATCTAGCAAGAATGTCGGTAGAACAGACCTTAAAAACAAAGGGGATCATCGTTGGTGATCAATTCTCCTTATATGATACTGATCCGAAAAGACCAACGGAACTTGTTACGTTATAAATAAAAGGAATGGATGAGGGATACCTTGTTCATTCCTTTTTATTTTTAAAATTTCGATTCATAAGTTACTATTCGGATTAAAAGGGGTATCATTTGGTTAGAACTGTATAGGAAAAAGAAAATGGCTGAACCTGGTCAATTTTAAATTTCCCTTTAAATAAAAGCATACATTTTTTTAGAAAATTTTCGGTAAATGAGTATAATTGAGGGAGGATACCAAACAATAGAATTGCTATAATTCATTCCTAAAATGAGAGGATGGAACGGTCTTGGGTTATTATGATCAGAATGATGAGAACCAAAATAAACGGAAAAAGAGCAATACGAGCTATTTTTTAGCTGGCTTGGGAGGCGCCATCATTGGGGCTTTACTTATTTTATTATTTTTTCCGGGAAGTGGACTGTTAAATAACGAAACTACAACGGAAAAATCAACGGGGAGTGAGCCCACTAAGCAGTCCCAGGAAAACCTTACTGTAGATGTAACAAGTGCCGTCACCAATGCTGTAGATAAGGCCAGCGACGCAGTGGTCGGCATCTCTAACATTCAGAAAACGAACTTCTGGGATCAAGGGGGCAACGCCGAGGACAGTTCAGCCGAAGCTGGCACTGGTTCTGGTGTCGTCTATAAAAAAGACGGGGGCAAGGCCTATATTGTCACGAATAACCACGTCATTGAAGGCGCTAATGAATTGGAAGTGACATTAAGTGATGGCACTAAATTGCCAGCTAAACTACAAGGTAGTGACCCATGGACCGATTTAGCGGTCATTGTCGTGAATGGTGATAAAATCAAAACCATTGCTGAATTCGGAAAATCCAGCAAATTGAAACCAGGTGAGCCCGTGATTGCCATCGGTAACCCATTAGGCCTCCAATTCTCCGGATCAGTCACACAAGGGATCATCTCCGGTTTGGAGCGTACGATAGACGTGGATATCAATGAGGACGGACAAGTCGATTGGAATGCAGAGGTCATCCAGACCGATGCGGCGATTAACCCAGGCAACAGCGGAGGAGCACTCGTTAATATGTCAGGGCAGGTCATCGGAATAAATTCCATGAAGATAGCAGAAAATGCGGTGGAAGGAATCGGTCTTTCCATTCCAATTGATTCAGTTATTCCAATTATTAATGATATTGAGGAATTTGGTGAAGTGAAACGTGCATACTTGGGTGTGAACTTAACATCCGTAAAGGAAATTTCCCAATACCATCAGAAAAATACATTAAAGTTGCCAAGGAAAGTTACTGCGGGTGTTGCAATAACAGGCGTTCAAAGCAACTCTCCTGCATCTAGAGCAGGATTGAAGGAATTTGACGTCATTGTGGGAATGGATAATGAAAAAATCCATGACGTCGTGGAATTAAGGAAATACCTTTACATTGATAAGAAAATCGGTGATAAAGTTAAAATCATTTATTACCGTGACGGAAAGAAAGAAACTACGGAAGTCAAGCTTTCAAGCAGCGAAATCTAAAACGGAAAGGACAGGGGGCAGTCATTGCTTCCTGTCTTTTATCTTTCCTTGTGATTTTCTTATTTTTTGTTACGATTACCTGTGGATATATACTGAAATTAGAGATTTCACGTAACTTGTGGATAATTGGGAATAAGTACTTGGAGTAATGAGTGAGAAAGGAGGAATGAAAGATGAAATTATATTGCTGTCAGGAACACGTGGACATGGCGCTGGATGAAGTGGTATACGAATGTGAAACATATCCTGTTTTAACGCTGGTTTCTGAAGAAAAACAGTTATCAACAACCTGTGAATATTGTCGAAACGTGGCAATATATCTAGTAGGGAACTAATATTCCCATACAAGATGTGGATAGATTTTGTGGATATGTGGATAACTATTGTGGATAACATGTTTGTAACCTGTTCTTAACATTTTCCGAAGAATGAACTGGAGGGTAGAATTATTGTTGATAAAAGCATTTTTGTATACACTATAATGGCCATTTAGGAAAGTGGACCTTTGGGAAAATCAATTATAATCCTTATCGAAGCTGAACATAGGACCATCCACATTTTCACGATGAACATTAAAAATAA
>NZ_JBHZPE010000062.1:0-22198 GCF_042787985.1 Peribacillus sp. YIM B13481 | reverse complement strand
AAAAAGGTAGATTTCCTCAGAATAAACTGAGAAAAACTACCTCTATTGGCCCGAAGGGACTTTTTCAGTGCCCTCTCTTTTAGTGTCTCTTTTTTTTGCCCTAATTACATCATGGCCTCAACGAGAATGCCTTTATTTTGATTAGCGTACTCCCATGTGAATTAAAAATATCTTATGAAGAACAAATAGCAATCGTAATTCCCAATCAGCTAAGTATATATTTAGATTCCTCTCATATATTTTAAGATAATGATTTGGACAAGGGGAATTTTTTTATGAGAAAGTTTGTTAAATTGCTTTTTTCAAGTTTTTGCATTGGAGTAGGTCTTAACTTATTTATTATCCCCATTCATCTAATAAATGGCGGGATATTTGGCATAAGTTTATTAATCAAATATGTTTGGGGAATCCAGGTTGGACATACTATGATCATGATCAACATTCCCATATACCTTCTATCTCTTCTATACGATAAGACTTATTTCTTTAATGCCATCCTTGGGTTAGCGTTTACTTCAACCATTATTGATTGGCTAACACCACTAAACGGTTTGGTTCATCTACCGATCATAACGAGTGCCATTATCGGTGGAATGACGATTGGGATTGGTGTTGGTTTTATGCTGAGACAACATATTAGCCCTGGTGGAGTGGATTTGCTAGCACTATTAATCTCAAAAAGCACAGCAACTAATCCAGGAATTGTTATTTTTATTATTGATTCATTAATAGTAATTGCGGGAATTATTATATTGAAAGACTTAAAGTTAATGTATTCCATCATCACGATTTCCTGTATCGGGTTATGCGTCATTTTAATCAATTCTTTTAAGTCAATAAACTTTTTTATAAGATAAAGCCCTACCTAAAATTGCTGCAACAGGGTCAATTACAGTGTTCGCAATTTTACACTATTCATATCTGCAACACTTCAGAAAGGCAAAGCTATTCAACCTTAAAATTACCTCAATAAGGCAGTGCTAAAGTAGGCACTGCCTTTTACAATAATGTAACTCCAAAATTACCTTTAAGCGGTGGACTTTTGGACTTTCCCTTATGAAATTAAAAATCTGTGAGTAAAGTATTCTATTACACCAAGTAATATTCCTACAATAATTGCTCCTATGAAAGTGATTGAAGCATTCCATAATAGATTGAAAGAAAATGCCCAATCAAAACGGTAGCTACAAAATCCGCAACACCCATCCATAAAGTTCCACTTTTTAATATGAAATATTCCATACCAACCCCGACAATCGCTAGTACAAGACCAATAATAATTGGTTGCCAAAGAGATGAATAATTTATACCGGCACAAAAAAACCCGAAATTGGGCAAACCATAATCAAGTATATCCCCCCTTTCGATATACATTTTGCCCGGAATGTAATGAAATTTCCGCTCCATAAAAAACACGCTGTAGTTATACATTACATAATGGAGATTCTTTCAGCCTTTCCTTTTTAAACTTCTTGATTTTTTTGATTCACGCTCTAGGTAAGCTGCTCTTACAGCTTAAGAAAAATTAGGGTTACTGTTTTATGCAACCCTCACTAGACTGAAGAAATTTGCGACACTCCTGCCGAATAACTGGCAAGCTGAGACCCAGGAGTAGCTTGCAGCGGGAAGGCTTGGCAGACAGTCGCACCGTTTACTCGTGATTTCACGTCGTTTACTCGTGAGTTTGGCTGTTTTACTCGTGAATTTGAGCTATTTACTCGTGAGTTTGGCATATTTACTCGTGATTTCGTGCTGCACCCATGATTTCGCACGTTTACTCGTGATTTCGCACTGTTTACTCGTGATTTTGGCTGTTTTATTCGTGAGTTTTGGCTATTTACTCGTGAGTTCGGCATGTTTACTCGTGAGTTTGAGCTATTTACTCGTGAGTTCGGCATATTTACTCGTGATTTCGTGCTGTACCTATGATTTCGCACGTTTACTCGTGAGTTTGGCTGTTTTACTCGTGAATTTGAGCTATTTACTCGTGAGTTTGGCATGTTTACTCGTGAGTTTGAGCTATTTACTCGTGAGTTTGAGCTATTTACTCGTGATTTCGTGCTGCACCCATGATTTCGCACGTTTACTCGTGATTTCACGTCGTTTACTCGTGAGTTTGGCTGTTTTACTCGTGAATTTGAGCTATTTACTCGTGAGTTTGGCATATTTACTCGTGATTTCGTGCTGTACCTATGATTTCGCACGTTTACTCGTGATTTCGCGCCGTTTACTCGTGAGTTTGGCTGTTTTACTCGTGAATTCAGCATATTTACTCGTGATTTCGTGCTGTACCTATGATTTCGCACGTTTACTCGTAATTTCGCGCCGTTTACTCGTGAGTTTTGGCTATTTACTCGTGAATTCAGCATATTTACTCGTGATTTCGTGCTGCACCCCATGATTTCGGCTGTTGACTCGTTGGAGCGGATTTCTGAAATCAACAGAATATTTCTCAAGAAAAAACTGTAGGCAAACAGGAGTTTTCTTCGAATCTGTCTACAGTCAAGCGATTCTTCAAGAATCGGGCCACGACTGTTAAAGTTCAATAATTTTTTATAGAATGCATTAAAAAAAGGAATGTGGAATATGATTAAAATGTCAATCTAAGGGAGGGAATGAGAATAAATGAAAAAAACAAAAATTATATATTGGATCTTTACAGGGCTTTTGGTGGCATTAATGGTTTTGGGTTCTATTCCGGATATAATGTCTGCTCCCGATGCAGTCGCTTTATTTAATGATTTAGGTTATCCTACCTACCTCCTACCCTTTATTGGCATTGCCAAATTATTAGGTGTCGTGGCAATACTTATTCCTGGCTTTCCAAGAATCAAGGAATGGGCTTATGCCGGTTTTGTATTTGATTTGACGGGTGCTATGTATTCAAGCATATCAGTGGGCGACCCCGCCAGTGGATGGCTGCTTTTCATTATCGGATATATTTTGATAGCCGGCTCTTATATTTACCATCATAAAATAATAAAATCCGTTACATCGAGTACTTTGAGCACTAAGAATAGCTAAACAATATAGTGAAATATCCTTTCAACTTTGATTTCCTTTTTAAATAGAATTTGTGGAAATAATATTAATAGAGCCCCAATAGGATTTCCTTATTGGGGCTCTAGATGATTAACTTACTGTTTTTGAAGTCAAATACGCGACAAGTATATAACGTTCAGGTGCTGACCCGATATAATCAAAAGGATAACAGGTACTGACGGTAAGCGTTGCTCGTGGCTTTGGTACGATTACGGTACGATCATCCTCATCTACAATTCGAACTTTGTTGATTTTGTATGTGAATTCTCCTGCCGATGTTCTTACAATCAACAAATCTCCTTCACCTACTTGCCCCAGTTTACGGAATACCGTATCTCTATGACCGGAAAGAACGGAATTGTCATTTTCACCTGGCAGCACACTTTCAGCAAAGTGACCAACGCCTTTCTCCAATTCATCCTCGTTTGTTCCATGGAAAATGGGGAGTTTTGCATTTAGTTTGGGTATATATAGTTCCCCGATTTCTTCACCCGTTTTAGGGCGGACAGGATATAGCTCTTTCTTTGTTGTTTCATTTCTTGGTGGTTTCTGTACAGTTTCTTTTACTTGGCTACTTGGAGCATGAGTCTTGTAAAGAAAGTAGCCTTTTGCAAACTTATACATATTGGATGTGGTAAACCAAACCCCAAATAAAATGATAGCAATTGTACAAGAAAGCAGAAGTAACCGCTTTTTCTTAAATTGTTTCATATTAAGCTTTCCTTATTTTTCGATACATCAAGCTCCCGAACAAGACAATGAATAGTCCTAAAAGGGCATTAGGGATATAATCGGAAGCGGTCTTTGGAAGTTTAGCTCCTTTTACCGTATGATGTTCCGATTTCTTAATAGTGCTGATTTTTTGTTTTACTGGTTTAGCAACTGGTGCCTTTTCAATGGTCCTTGTCACTTCTTTAGCAGAATCCTTTAATTGTTGGCCCGCATTAGTAAGAGTGTTAGAATCGACCATTTCACTCGTAATCAAAAGATCAGCCAAGAACTTCCCGTCAGTAGTGTATATGGCTATTTTCAAGTTAGCACCCTTCAATTCTTCCAATTTCATTAAATCCAAAAGGGATACAGGTGATTCCGAGCCGCTTTTCACAAGGGAAAAGGATACTTTTAGCTTAAAGATGGAAAGTAGTTCTTCATAGATAGATGCCATTTCAGCTATCTGTCCAGCAGTAAGCTCGGTTGCTACATCAAAATCCTCGAAAGCCATCATGCGGTTGCCCAATTCTTCAAGTCGCTTGACTGTTTCCGGATCTGAAAGATGATCTTCCAAAGTTATTAAATGGTCTTCAAGTCGCTGTAGTTCCTCTTCCGTTAGACCGAGATCCCCCTCGAAAATAGGCAGAAGATCATCGGCAACTTCTCCTTCCAAATCCCCGCCAGTAATGGTCCAAACAGTTTCTTCAAGATTATCTATGTATATATAATCGTTAAAATCTTTACCATTTTCCTTTAACAATTGAAGCAGTGGTTGTTTATCCAGTCCATAATTCTCATTAAAATAATCTAAGTTGCTTAGGTCTGCCTTTATGACGTCACCTAAGAATTCGCTAAGCTCTTCGACAGATTCAAAGTCTTCAGTACTTAAATCATAGGTGTCTAATGATACTTCGATATCGTCCTTTGTTACTGCGAAGCCTCTTTCCTTGCTGACCTTGGTTAAATATTTGACTAAATCTTGGTCAAAATTTGGATCCTGTTCAAAGTCTCCCTCTTCTGTATAGAAATAAACAGCTTCATCCAGGTCCCAGATAAAGATATAATCGTCGAGTTCTTCGCCATTTTCGTGTAATAGTTTAATTAGGCCTTCATTAGTTAGGTTATAATCCTCATAAATGGTATCTAAATTACTTAAATCTGCTTTAATAACTTCGCCTAATGTTTCTTTAAGATCATCAATAGATTGAAAGTCTTTAATACTCTCATCATATGTAGAAAGAGAACTTTCAATATCATCCTTCGTTACTTCAAATCCCCTTACATTGCTTACCGTTTTTAAATACTTTGTAAGTTCCTGCTCAAAATTATTGCTTGGAGCTGCCGATGCTAATTGTGGGAACAAGCTAATTAACATCGTAATTGAAAGTAAAATGGTCAACAGTTTTTTCATACTTTTCTCCTATTCATAACATTTCTATATTTCTAGAAAATTATAAAGTATTAACCATAACTTAACAACGAGGTTATTTCTTCCAACTAGAAAAAATGATATTTTACTTACTTTGCTAAGAAAACCTCTTTTTGGGGAGGTTGATGCTAAAAAATAGCACCTCCAAGTGTAAGGTTTCACCTAACACTTGGAGGTGCAGTTCAGTAACAAACGAGAATTACGAAGAGATTTTAACTCGTATGCTTACTGCCATAAAAGACTAACTGTTTTCCTTCCTGTTCTTCCATTTTGAATCCACGCCAACCTTTTGCGAGTATTTCTTGCTGGGCTGCAATATCATTCATCTCAATGAACTGGATTTCCTGCCAATGAGATGCGTCCACTACCGACAATTCCTTGACAAATACATAACGCATTTGCCCCCCGTATTTCTCCTTTAATGCTGCAATCTCCATTCCCTGGGTAAACTTATCCTTCAAACTTGGGATGTTAAAAGGCGCAACCGTACAGCATACATATCGGTAAGTTGACTCGTGATTGTTCAGCTCCTTCATGATTAATGTTGCAAGTGTCTGTTGCAGTTTATTTCCCCTGTATGCAGGGAGTACGTTTGAAATTTCCTGATAGATAACATTCGATAGCTCGTTTTCTGTCAATCCGATATCTCTACCTAGATGATCCTCATCAATAGGAGGAGCTAGCAACGCCCGGAACGCAATTAATTCTTTACAAACGAATGCTCCAATCATCAGTCCATTTCCTTCTAGAATATATTGAAACTCTTCCTTGGTAAGCGGTTGAAGCACACCATTATCGTTCAAATGTTGAATGATCTGTTCCTGGACTTGCAATATATCGATTAAATCCTCCAACACTAATTTTCTGACCTCAAACCGCTTGTGATTTTCCCATTCCTTTTTGATGGTTCCTTCATAAATCAATTCCAAAGTGGCTCCCCCTTTTATCGGATAACATCCTGAAAAACAGTTAATTCAACTAGCGTTTCTTCATTTATCTGCACACCTAATCCTGGATTTTCAGTCAATCTTATATATGGCACATCATAGAATAGATTTCCAACATCCCTTGAGAATTTCAATGGACCGGTGAGTTCTACGCTTGTGATCACTTTCTTGGAAAAAGCTACATGGAATCCTGCTGCAGATCCAATAGAAGATTCAACCATCGAGCCTATCTGGCATTCTAACCCAGCAAGCTCCGCTTGGTGGGCAAGCTTTACCGCAGGATATATGCCACCGCATTTCATCAGTTTAATATTTACTTTATCGGCTGCTCGTTTCTGGATAATTTCACGCATTTCCCGGGTGCCCTTTAACCCCTCATCAATCATCAACGGGATCGTAGACTTCGATTTTATTTCAACCATTCCATCGATGTCATCTGCAGCTACCGGTTGTTCAAGCCAATCAAGCTCGCATTCACGCAATTGATCAATCGCTATAAGAGTTACCGCACTGTTCTGCCACCCTTGATTAACATCTGCTCGTATAGCGATATTCTCACCCACACGGGCGCGCACAGCTTGAATACGTGCCACATCCTCACTGACATTGGTGCCAACCTTCATTTTAAATGACTGATAGCCCTTATCGGCCATAGCAGCCGCTTCTTCTGCCATTTTTTCGGGAGAGGCTATACTTAAGACATGGGTAATCGGAAACTCATCATGATAACGCCCCCCTATTAACTGGTAGACTGGCTGCCCCAGTTTCTTACCCATGATATCAAAGCAAGCAATATCGATAGCCGCCTTAGCTGTAGGGGCTCCATAAATCGTTTTGTCCATCAAATCATGTAGACTTTCAATTTCAAATGGATTCTTGCCTAACAGTATGGGTCCCAGCGTATTTTTCAACACCTGGTAGGTCCCTTCCAATGTCTCACCTGTCACATGTTCGTCTGCCACACCTTCCCCGTACCCAACAATCCCTTCATCCGTCTCTATTTTTACAAGAATCGATGGCATAAATTTGTAGGTATGGTAACTAACCACAAATGGCTCTTTAAGAGGCAGATGGATCGCATATAGGTGGATCGCTGTAATTTTCATTTCTAAACTCCCTTTCGATTCACAATATTGTCCGAATTTGATATAGTTGTCGTTAATACATCGTTATTTAGGAATACATTAGCTCATTCACCTGGAGGTTAACAATGAATACAAGAATTGCTGTCATTGGTTCCACTGAATTTATCGAAAGAATTGAATCCATAACATCGGAAATTGCTGAAATTGACTTTGACGCCTATATATATCAGAAACCTACTGAGGCCGGTCTGCTTATAAAAACTCTAAAGCCGTGTGATGCTGTGTTGTTTTCAGGGGCGTTGCCGTACTATTTTTCAAAAAAATATCATGAGCATCTTCCGGTTCCTTCTTTTTATTTAGCACAAGATGAGATGTCGGTCGCTTCTTCCTTACTATCCGTGCTATATCATAAAAAAATCTCTCCTCACCGAATTTCCATCGATGTTAGCCAAGCCTCCATTGTCACGAACGTATTAGCTGACCTCGAAATCGAGATGGATACAAGCTACATTATGGATTACCAGGAAATGCTTAAGGACTCATTTGACATTTCACTGATCACTTGTTATCATCAAAAACTTTGGAAAGATGGTTTCATTGATCTTGCACTAACAAGCGTACATTCTGTATTTGATCAACTGCAGCTTATTGGTGTACCTGCCATGCGCATGGTTGATCCTCAAAGTTCCATCTTTAAAGCACTGCAGGATATTAAAGCCCATACAGACCTAATTAAAAGCAGGTCTTCACAAATTGCCGTTTGCTATGTCATATCGGAAGAAGCGAACGCTCATGAACTGGTAGATGGGTTGGCACATGAAATTCAGGCCTCCGTCCAGTTACTTGAAGAATGCCATTTCATACTGTACAGCACCCGTGGTGATATCGAATCATTGATGAACAGAAACGGGCTGAATCATTTTTTTGCCCAATTACAGAAAAAGGGCACGATTGGTTTCGGATATGGTTCAACTATTATGGATGCAGATCGACATGCAAAGATTGCCCTCGGTTTTGCTGAAAAACATAGTGATGACAAATGCGGATACATTTTCACAGAAGACAAAGATTTGCTTGGCCCGTTTCCACAGCATGCTAAACAGCAACGCTTGAAAAACGATCATCCCGAACTTCTTCAGGTGGCCAAACAGACAAAATTGAGCCCTGCAAACATATCCAAAATCATCCAGTTCAGTCATTCCCGCAAATCCGTCCAATTCACAGCTGCTGAACTAGAGGATTATTTACAGGTGACCCGTCGTACCACAGAAAGAATTCTAAAAAAACTATCCGATCATGGTCATGTGACCATCGTTGGAGAAGAAATGACCTATTCAAAAGGGCGTCCCCGAGCTGTTTATGAACTTAATTTGCCAGTATACTAAATCCAAAGAAAAGAAAGGTTCTCGTTGAGGGAACCCTCTTTTCGAAGGGCTCCTGCTTTGGAGCATGTCCCATTAAAAGTTCGGCAAGTTATATTGGAAGAGTTGCTTCCTCTTCTTTCTTGATACTTTGAATTTCAGCTTCTGTCAATTTCGTAATTGTAAAGCCAGTCATCGCATAAATGATAGAAATAACCGGGATGATAAAATTCAGAATCGCATATGGTGCATAATCGAATGCATGCACACCAAGTGTAGCTAAAATAAATACTCCGCAAGTATTCCAAGGAACAAATACCGAAGTCAATGTTCCGCCATCCTCAAGTGCGCGGGATAGGTTCTTCGAGTGTAATCCTTTATCACGATAAGCTTTTACATACATACGTGAAGGAATCACGATGGAAATATATTGTTCTGAGCATGTAATATTCGTCGCAAAGCATGATAAGACCGTTGATGCTACGATACTTCTTGATGTCTTTGCAAATTTTAATATTTGCTTTACGATTGCTTGAAGCATGCCTGTATTTTCAAGGATTCCACCAAATGTCATCGCAACAATGGTCATTGACACGGTGTACATCATTGAATCCAATCCGCCGCCGTTAAACAGCTTGTCGACCATTTTATTGCCCGTATCAATCACGAAGCCGCTTTGCAAAGCTGCTATTGCATTAGCCACGTTGCCACCTTGTATGAAAATTTGTGATAAGAAACCGAGCAAAACCCCTATTATCAATGCTGGAATGGCTGGAACCTTTTTAGCAACAAGAATAATGACGATTAACGGAATGATCAATAGGAACGGGGAAATGACAAAGCTATCCTGTAAAACACGGATCGTTTGTTCAATATTCGCAGCATCCATATCTCCTTTCCCAAAATCCCTCCCAAGAATGGCGTACACGACCAAGGCAATGATAAAGCCCGGAATCGTGGTGTAGAGCATATGGCGAATATGCACGAATAAATCTGTTCCTGTCAGCCCGGATGCAAGATTCGTCGTGTCTGAAAGCGGTGACATTTTATCACCAAAATATGAGCCTGAAATAATGGCCCCAGCAATCATTGGCGCAGGTATCCCCATACTTAGTCCAATCCCCATCCCAGCAACACCGATAGTCCCCATAGTTGACCACGAACTACCGATAGCCAATGATACCACTGCACAAATAACCGAGATGCTTACAAGAAAAAACGAAGGTGTGAGGATTTTGAGACCATAATATATCATGGTGGCAACAATTCCTCCGCCCATCCAAGCCCCAATCACCATTCCTACCAGAATAATGATGACGACTGCTGGCAGAGCGAGACGTATCCCCTTGTACATAGACTCTTCAATTTCACTCCACTTATATCCAGAACACAAAGCAACAATAGCTGCAACTGATGTTCCTAAAATAAGTGGAATATGTGGACCCTGTTCCAGCCAGACAACCGTAATTGCCATCATTACAATCATGACGATGAGCGGTATTATTGCAACACCGAATGACATTTCTTTTTTCATAAAGCATCCCCTTTGTTTTTAAGGTTAATTGAATGACTCTAGTATTTTGATAACTATTTAAAAACAAATAACATGTCGTTAAATAGCCGTTAATAGAATTATCATAATATTTCCATGGATATTCGTCAATTATTTTTTTTGAAAATTGAGTCTCTTTAGAGAATCGTTTGAACATCCCCTATCGTTACCAAACAAAACCCTGCAGTAACAACAGCAGTTTAAGAATTGATCTTCTAAGTCTTCGGAAAATTTACTTTCTCAAGATAAGGACTTACAATACGAAGCCTACAATCATATTCTTGCATCTACCAAAGAAGAGCTGGACTGGGCTTATGAAGTATGGGAACAATTGAAGTTGGATTTAACACATTCTGGTAGCCACCGAGGATCGAGGGCTGTCCAGTTTCTTTCTGGTTTGGCAAAAAGTGACCCTGAGAAAAGAATGCTAGGGGATTTCCCATTGGTTTTTGGAAGTGACAAAAGATAAAAAATTCGTCACAGCAAGACATAGCCTACAATCTATATGGAAAATAAGTCTAGCTGGCACTGAGCAAAAAGAGATGGTAATAAAAAGTCTTGTTGATCGGTTTATAAATTGTGTTCATGAAAAAAACTACACCTTAATTCATTTTTGATATTATTCAAGGACTTAGGAATTTGTTTAATGAAATAAAAGATGAGGAAATAAAGCAAATCGCATTGGATTTTGTTGAAAAAGAAGAGGATACAAAATATCAAAGGAAGTATGCAACTGAATGGAGAAATACGTAGACAATCTACGGATTTGTTGAATAGTCTGTCATGCTACGAGTCCATACAACCGTATTTGTTAATAGGATTGTCCAAGTGTTAACCTTCCTTCTATGAAGTTATTGACCTAATTTTTACTATTATTATCAACGTGATTGAAATCTCCGTGTTAATCATTATTTATAAAAAGAGAAGTAGAGAAGATTTTGGTTTTTTCTTACCCTTTTTTAGCTTAACGATTCCACTATTTTTACGTAGCAACGTATGGTCAATACCTTTATTTTTCATTGCTTATACATATATTGAAATTTTCGCTCCCTATCATTTTCTATGGATGAAAATAATCTGATCGATATTATAATGTTTGCAATAGTCAAAATCGTTATTAGCATAATGAATGCTCATTACTTTAAAAAGATATACATTGAAAAAGCGGCTTTTAGATGCTTTTTAATTTGACTTCACAATTTTACTCCCTTTCTATCAGCTCCATCCACACACCTTAAAGGTATCACGATTCATTCCCATCAACTCCTTAACATCTTTAATACTAATTCTTCTTACATTTAGTTAAACGAGAAGCTAAAATAAAAAAATTTGCCTCTTATCAGGTTCTTAGTACTAATCTCTTTTTCTCCTAATAAACTTAATAAAATAACTATTTTAGGAGGGGCGCAATGTTTAATAAATCCACGAATAAAAAACCGAATGGTGATAATCCACTTATTTGTAAAATTAATGACGTCACTTATCAAAAGTACCATCTATATAAGAAATCATATGAGCGGGAAGTATTGGTCATAAAAGATTACGGTGAAGATAGCGGTGTTACCAATAAAAGTATTGCTTTATTCGAAGCAGTTAAAGATCAATTTGACCGTTTTAAAATTGCAAAAATTGTTAAAGAAATTAATAAAGACAATATTTTGGTCGATAGCGATCTCATCCTTATAGACAAAAAAGGAAATGAGTTACACCTATCTGGTTGTAGTTGCGGGTATGCTGGAACTGGTTCACAGGGGACAGTTAAAATTTTGAATAAAGCTGGATTCGAGATAGATAGAAGGTTTGTGTTTTGTTCAAAAGGATTCACTCTTTTTCATCCAAATGAAGAAAAAGAACTTTATGGCGAACGTTTATAAGTTCCAATGAATCTAGAATAAATATTGGATCCACTTTAAATGTCATATAGAGATAAGATTCTCTACACAATTGTTGTCAAATTGTGTTCAGCCTGCTATTTCCCTTTTATTATGCCTTAAAGCCTTGGTACTGATAAACTCAGCGATACCAAGGCTTTAAGGCTATTAGAACAATACATGTATTACATTTATTCACCATAAACCAACAGCTTCTAGTTGAAGTAAGATGCCTTCAAGACAGCTCTGATCATCTGCTAACACACCCGTTAGCTGAATAAAGTTTTTCTTTCATAAACATGAAAATCGTAGTAATAAGGATTTTTGTCGTTCATAACCCCTTTTCCAACAGATACCCCTAAAGATCCGGTACCTGGGACCGAAATTGCTGCAAATATACCCTCAGCGACTTGATTCAGCCGGAAATGCTTTGATCCCTTGAATGTTTCCATTCGATTTTTCATGAGTTACCTCTCCTCCTACCTAAAATTACCAAATGTCACTAGAAATGAACCAAATACATTTCTTTCCACTAGTTTATTTTCAAAAATAAAGTAAAGCAATTGTTAATGACAGAAGGTTTTATTTATTTTTTTGTTCTTCTTTTGCTTTTTCAAGGACATTTTGTATAAACGGTTCTTTTGCTTGAGTATATCCAGTTCTGTCTAAGTAATGCTCTACAGCTAAATCCTTTTTTAATTGATGATATTGTTTTAGTACATCAGAATGAGTTCTTAAATAATTTCTAAACAAAATATTATTATTCCAATATCTACTTTCAAACTTGTATATATGTAAATGGTGTGTTCCTGCTCTCCAATGTCCTCTTCTAAAAAACCTCCTTTCTGGAAATTCCTTATGAGCTACAAATTCATACCCTATTTGTTTTAAGGGTTCAATAAATTTGTCCACTTCTTCTAAATTATTAACGCCAACCATTATATCCAAAATGGGTTTTGCTCCTAATCCAATAACCGATGTACTCCCAATATGTTCAATGCAAATATTGTTCTTTTTTAAGACCCCCATTATCTTCTTTTTTTCCTGCTCGTATTCCTTCGACCAATTTGGATTATAATTTTCGATTACAACTGGTTTTTCCATATTCCACATCCATATCATTTAATAGGAATTATTATATCTTGTTCTTGTACTTTACTGCCCCTTTAGTTCTATGAGAAAAGAGCTGTCACAGCACCCCCCCTACCTAATTTCAGCATATACCGTGTAACTCCTAGCTTTTACTATGTCATTTACACTCTTTCCGTGTGTTTCACGTTCATTATTAGCAAAATAGCTCGAGGGATAAATTACGGTATAATTCCTGGGTAATGAGTTGTAGTTGTTAATGAAGCCCATAAAAAAACGCCTTCCTTTCGTATTGATGCTACAAAAAGAATAGCGTTTTTCTTGTTTTGAGGATAGGATTTTTCCTTGGCTTGATGGACGCGTGGCGGGCTCCCGTCTAATATTACTAATACCATTAGATTCTTTTTGAGGAACGCCGAAAATCCCTTGGGATAACGGCTGTTTGACATTTTTATACTCAAAACACGGCCTTTCAATGAAAAGCCGCTTTACAATCTGATTGAACAAACAATTTTACTGCTGGCTTAAGCTAAAATATGACCGCCTTCCACATGAAGAACGGTTCCAGTCACGAAACTATTTTGGAGCAAGTATAGTACACTTTGTCCAACGTCTTCAGCTCTTCCTATTCGTTTCACAGGAAGTTTGTTTCCCACCGTAGCATAGAAGTTATTGCGAGTTTCTTCTGGCATTTTGCTGCGGGAAGGTGTATCAATGATACCGGGCGAAACGATATTCACTCGGATCGGAGCAAGTTCTAATGCCAAGGTCTGACCTAGATTCGAAACGGCCGCATTGACTGCACCTAGAATTGATGAACCGACCATCGATTTGTAGGCAACAACCCCAGAGAATAAAATGATCGATCCGTGTGGTAAAATTTTAGGAGCACCGTATTTAGCCGCGTAGTATTGGCCCCAAAATTTGTTTTCAAACAATTGTCGAGCTTTGGCTGTATCTGTTTGGAGGAATGACCCTCCGGATGTTTCTGCCGCGCTCACCACAAGATGGTCGAACTGGCCGACTTTTTCAAAGAAGTACTGAACTTGCTGTTCTTGTGTTGTATCTAGTATTAAAGCCGTAGCTCTATCTCCTAGTTTCTCTTTTGCATTCTGTAATTTATCTTCGGAACGGCTGGCAATAATCACTTCTGCTCCTTGGGCTATTACTTGTTTAGTTGATTCAAAACCAATCCCCGAGCTTCCGCCTATAATCACAACTTTTTTACCTTTTAACATGTTTATACCTCCTCATGATCTTACTTAATAGATTAAAAATTCAATACTTCTTACAGATGTATATCAAGTTCGGATACAAATTTTTCAACCTTCGAATTTTTTTATTACATCATAGCAAGTGAAACCATTCCGAGGAATTTCTGTACTCGATGTAAATGAGACCCGGCACATGATCTATTACCCAACCTCCTTCGGCATTAGCTAGATTAAAAGTGCTGTGCGACCTTTTTGCTTTCGACAACCTTAATGATTAAAGCGAGAATAGCTGTTAGTTGCGAAGGACGCGGATTTCATGACGAATAATCCTAAATAACCTCTCCCTGGATGCGTGGAACGAGGCTGGCAATCCTGATGAGAAATACGATGTCTAGATCCGAGGCAGGGCATTGGAACTTGATAACTGTGAGGTACTGCTGCCAGTAGATTCCCTGCAACAAAGATTAGCACGAAACAGAACAGCAACGATTTACCTGACAAACGTCCGGTAAATGCGATGATAATTTGACCTCCGATTATGACACCTAGAGCAGAGCCAATTACCAATAACCCTTTTTCGCTTAAGTAACAATCAAATCATTTGCTACATCCGGAAGAATACCCATGATGACGAACTCTGTGCTACCGATAGCAAAAGCACTGATTAAGAGTGCAATGAGCCGTTGATTTCTCGCCTGAGCACTGCCTCAATATTGTGATAGAATAATATGCACATCGATATTATATATATAGTAAGTTCATTTACGGAAGTAGTGATATTTATTTCATAAAGTTTCTGAAAGTATACTATTGTGATAGAATAAGGTAAAATAGTCCAAAAAAAATTTTAGGGAGGATGTGTCAGATGAGTGTTACTGAGCCGGTCGTACTGACCAAAGGAACATCAGGTGAGCCTTGCCCCATTGCTAGAACAATTGACGTGATCAGTACTAAATGGACTTTTTTAATTATTCGGGATCTGCTTATCGAAGGAACGATGCGATTCCGTGATTTATTAAAATCATTGGATGGAATTAGTCCGAAAACACTTTCATTACGCCTTAAAGAGTTGGAATATCATGGGATAGTGGAAAGAAAAGTATTTCCAGAGGTCCCTCCTCGTGTGGAATATACGTTAACAGAAAAAGGGGAACGATTGGAAAGTATCTTCATTGAATTAAAGAGATTTGGATTAAATTTATAAAAGATTAAATATAGATCATTCTTTAATTTTGGGTGCTTCAATTATGGACGATATCAGACATGATTTGATTTATGGAAAATAAATGAATCGGCTATGGTTAGTTTTTACTAGCAGACGAGTTTAAATGTCTATCCCACGTATCAAAGGAACTCGGAGAAAAAAGTGTGGATGGTTATTCTAAATACAAGGATAAGGCTCAAGATGAAATAGTATACCAGTTCCTTTTCATTATAAAATTAAAAAAAGCCTTGATAACAGAGAAACCCAGTAATACCAAGGCTTTAAAAGTATTAATACATTGACACAAATTTTTGCGTTCCCATGGATGAACCAGTGTACAACATACTTCTTAGCATAATCAGACATCAATAAACTTTACAAAATGCCTGTTTAATACATTCGTGAAAATAGACTCTGCACTATTAGGAATAAATGATTTATGGTGATTTAGCGGGCGAAATTTATTGCTGACAAATAAATCCTTATCACCACATCTCTAACTTACTGCCTTTAGAGTGGATGATTTATTTGAGAAGGAAGAAAATTTTAGAATTATTCTATTATTCATAATCTGAAAGGATAAGGGACACTTTTTTTTGTGTCCCTTATCCGGGGTATAGTTCAATAAGAAAAGCACCTTATTAAAGAATCGCACCCGATTGCGGAAGATTAACAATAATATTAAAGGCTTAAGAGCCTGCTTACGCTTAGCTGCCAGGCAGAAAATTGTTCGGGTTTTGTATTGTTTTAAAGACTGGTTGAAATTCGTCTCTAAAATATCGCATATCAATAATCTTTCAGTTCAATCCCGTTGGCAGCTTTCGCTATCATTTTCGAAATCATTTTAAACGATACGATCATAAGGATGGGTACGCGAAACATTAAATTGCGTAGAAAGATTTTGAAGGTTGAGCTTTCAATCATACTCCCGGCAGCCATTAGTCCTATTTTTTGATTTTTCTCAACAAACTTTCTCATTTGTTGTTCGTAGGCAACAAAGGCACGGGTGAAATCGCAATCTGCAGCTTTGAGTTCACCAGCTAAAACAAAAGCTCCGACAAGCGCCAGGCTAGACCCTTGACCCGATAGGGGTGATGGGCCATACGCCGCATCGCCTAACAATGTAATCCGACCTTTTGACCATGTCGGCATGTGAATCTGGCAAATCTCGTCAAAATAAAAGTCTGTCGCATCTTTCATAGTTTTGAGTAGATTCGAGGTTTCCCAACCCGTGTGGCCTACGAAGGCATTTTCTACAAGTTTCTTTTGAGATTCTGTATCATAGCGGTCGTATTTCAATGCCTCTGATTGGAACAAGAACATACCCCTTGCTTCGGTATTGTTACGGGCGCTATACATACCTACAGTTTTGCCTGGTATCGTATAAAACAGCTGGCGGTGGTCGAGGTTGAGGTAATTCTCAAGGGTGAAAATTGAGATATAACAGCCAAGCGTGCGTTTAAACTGTGCTTCGTCCCCAAAAGTCAAGGTGCGTACATTAGAATGGAGACCGTCCGCTCCGATTACCAAATCGAAAGTCTGCGGCTTGCAATAAATAAATTGAACTTCTGCACCAGCTTCAGTCTCATGTATTGCGGTAATCGAATCGCCCCAAATGTATTCGACCGTATCCTTAGTTAAATCGTACAAAATGTGACAAAGATCGTCACGCATGATTTCGATGTCCAGACCCTGGTGGTTTCCCATACTCGCCTCGCTTATTTGACCTTCGATCTTCCCTTTGCTATTCACGAAGTAAACACCAGTCATGTTCGTGTCGGCTGCACGAACTTGATCGAGTATACCCATTCCCTCAAGCACCGTAATGGCTGCACCACGGATATCAACCCCGTAACCACCCGTGCGCAATGCTGGTGCACGTTCTATTACAGTCACGTCGAATCCGTGGCGGTGAAGCCAGTAAGCAAGTGCCGGACCGGCAATGCTCGCACCAGAAATAAGAACGCGCATCGTTTGTTTCATAATTGCTTATTCACTCCTCTCCTAATTAAAGTCTTAACATATCCACAGTATATTCACGGCCTATTTAACTTATTTACCACAGTAAAGTATTAGAACTTTAATTATTCAAAAAAATGGTCCAATTGTTGAATAAAGATCAAACAGCAATCTTCAACTAAACTGCCCCGATAGTCGCATAAAGAAAAGCTGCCTTAAAGACAGCTCCGATCATAGGGTATAGCACCTGTTAGTTGAATTAATCGAGTAACCTTCTATTGATAGATACGTACACAATTGTTAATAAAACCAACATAGCAATTATAAGAGTCAACTATGCTATTATATTTTTTCATTAAATCCAACTAACAACCAGGATTGTCTTTTCACAGCTACTACGTATGACACAAGTAAAAAAGTATAACCTTAGTCCGTAATCCACTTTTATACCTTCCAAAATGACAACTTTATTTCTTGTTTTTTTCCTCCTTTTTATCCTTTAAAGAGTAAGCAGTATGTATTACAATATATCAATAGTTATAAAATGGCATTTTAGTTAATAATTACTGATTACTATTAGGGGGCTAAGTAATGGGAATTTCCTGTAATTCACACCGATTATCATTTGAATCGCAATCATAGTAATATTCTGCTTGTCGTTAAAATTTTAAAGAACCTTATTGCATATTTAATAAGGCCACCCAAAAAGGAGAAACTTTAAATTTATATTGAAATGAAGTTAATTTTATCAGTCAGAATACGATACAATCTTATGTATTTAGGTTTGTGAGTAATTTTTTGAAAATTCTTTTTTTCGAAAAAGTAAAATTTAATTCTTTCATGGAGGTTTTAATTTGGCTAATAAAGTACCATTTTCATTTATTGTAGTTATTGGTTTAATGTTATTTGCTCTATTTTTTGGGGCAGGAAATTTAATTTTTCCACCAATGCTTGGGCAATCAGCAGGAATGAATATCTGGTCAGCAAATGCAGGGTTTTTAATAACAGGAGTTGGCTTACCGTTACTTGGTGTGTTAGCACTTGGTTTTTCGGGGAAAGATGATTTACAGTCGTTAGCAAGTCGTGTACATCCTGTATTTGGTATTGTATTCACAACCATTCTTTATTTAGCCATTGGTCCTTTATTTGCTTTGCCTAGATCAGGCAACGTTTCTTTTGAAATCGGTGTAAAACCTTTTTTGTCCGAAAATTCAGGCCCAGTTCCTTTACTTATTTTTACAATCATCTTTTTTAGCATTACGTGCCTTTTTTCGATCAATCCCGCGAAAGTTGTCGGAATTGTCGGGAAAATATTAACACCAATCAAGATAACGTTCATTGGAATCCTAGTAGTAGTTGCTTTTAATCATCCAATCGGAGATTTTCAAGCACCTATTAAAAATTATTCAGTTCAACCATTTTTTAATGGGTTTAGAGAAGGTTATTTAACAATGGATACGCTTGCATCTTTTGTTTTTGGCATCATCATCATTAATGCCATTAAAGAAAAAGGTGCTAGAACAAAAAAACAAATTATGGTTGTTTGTGCAAAAGCAACTGGAATTGCTGCCTTTTTCCTGGCAACCATGTATTCAGCTCTTGCTTATATGGGTGCTTCAAGTGTAGAAAAACTTGGGCACCTTGAAAATGGAGGCACTATCTTAGCAAAAGTCTCGGATTATTATTTTGGAGCTTATGGCGGGATATTATTAGGATTAATGATTACAGTAGCTTGTTTAACAACAAGCGTAGGACTTGTTACATCTTGTTCTTCCTTCTTCCATAAACTATTTCCAAAGGTACCTTACAAAACAATTGCCATTAGTTTATCTATTTTTAGTGCAATAGTTGCTAATATTGGGTTAACACAGTTAATTGCTGTTTCTATTCCTCTCTTAACAGCTATATATCCATTAGCCATTGTATTAATTTTCTTGACATTTTTTCATTCTTTATTTAAAGGGAAAGCTGAAGTGTATCAAGGAAGCTTACTTTTAACATTTATAATTAGTTTATTTGATGGATTAAATCGAGCTGGTATACACTTTTCATCCATTAATAATTTTTTCAATAAAATTCTTCCTATGTACGATGTGGGACTAGGATGGATTATCCCAGCAATTGTTGGAGGATTTATAGGGTTTAGCAGTAGCATACTACGAGGAAAATTTGGTCTTAATCCTCCAACTAGAATAGTTAAATAATACATATTAAAAAAAGGTCAACCAGTAATTTTTTTACTGGTTGACTTTATAATAGGCATAGCACCTGTTAGCTGCCTTGAAAAGGTGAACATGCCCTTAAAGAAAAAGCGCTGCCGAAGCAACTCCCTTATAAAGTAAAGTTCCTATTAGCATAAACCGGGCTCCATTTTCAATATAATGTGATTCAGCATGTAATAACCTTTTCTCCATAGTCCTCAATCTATTTAAAACCCTCTATACTTAATAAAATTAAAGAGCCTTACAAAAGGCTCTTTAATCACTGTTACATCTCTTATTTATCTTTCCTTACAAGTAGTGAACAGCACTCCACGTTCCAGAGTGTATGTGGCAACACATGGGGGGCTGGTGAGACCATAACAATAAATCCCCCAAACTCCTATTCTGGGGGAACATAAAACGCACTTCAATATCCTTCTAAAATCCGCTAAAAATATTGATTCCTGCGGGCGGATCCAATTATATACTTAGTAAATTCCCACCGAATCAAATCCGACAGCAGCTGCAGCCTCTTCCTTGCTGCCTTCACCATAAATATCAATTGCAGACTGAACAATAGCCTTACGAGCGTCACTAAAATCGGAATTTGGCGTTAAATAAACGCTTATTGAACGATAGTAGATTTGTCCTAACTTGTGCCTTCCAATTTCTTGACCAATCAAGTATGCAGCGTGGTTTGTAATCGAGGAGTTAACATGGACACCGCCGCCATCTACCGAAGTTGGCATGTGATAAAATTCATCCATATGAGCCGGATAGACTCCACTGCCATATGCAGCTCTTTCCGCATTACTTACTACAACACTGTTGGGATTACTTAAGCTGCGCAATCTCGTTACACCGTCAGCTTTAGCAGCTGGTGCCATAATATCCTCACCCATTTCCCAATCATCATCGTCAACAAGTGCACCAAAGACGTCAGCAAATGATTCGTTTAGTGCTCCAGATTGATTGCGGTAAACTAAATTTGCTGTATGAGTGATGACGCCATGAGTCATTTCGTGGGCAGCAACGTCAAGACCGGCTGATAGTGAAATAAAGTACTCACCGTCACCATCCCCATAGGTCATCCAACGCCCATTCCAGGATGCATTGTTGTAATTATTTCCATAGTGTACCTTAGAAATGATGGCCATTCCTTCACCATCAAGAGAATTTCGGCCATGCTCATTAAGGTAATAATCATATACCTTTTCCGAATTATAGTGTGCATCGACAAGAGCCCGATCATAGTCGCCGATAAATGCAGCAGAATTCCCCACATATAGAGTATCATTACTGGAACTATTATCATTTTTAGCATCATACGTAAGTATTCCATCAAGACCATTATGAGAGTAATCAGCTAACGCAAACTGAGTTCCAGATTTAGGTTCCTTCACTTGGGTAATATGTAATTCCCTGTGAGCACCATGTACCCCTTTTCCAGCACCTTTTTGTGTTTTCATTTCATCAGCATGCATTAAACCATTATACTTATCGATGATTTCTCCCGTGTTTGCATCCACAAAGACAAACCAGTTGCCAGGCTCATCCCCCATGAAGTTAACATTCACTTTATAAGCTGTATGATTCTTTCCTTCAAAAGGATAGACTACAAGCTCAGAAGTTGGCTCATACGTTAGCTCTTCAGGGGCATTGACAGATGAAAGTGCCTGCTTTAGTGCTGCATCACTGCTTAAGGAGGCAGTCGTGTCCACCGCATCATCGGCAATCGTCTGATTTACTCTTCCGTTGACGGATACGACTTCATTATTCTTATTAAAATGAACAATAACTTCGGATCCTTCTACGTTCACTCCATTTATTGATTGATTAAAGCGAACGTGGGTCATACCGAGTTTATCTTTTTGTGAATCTTTTACTTTTAGGTTTTTATCTGGATTTTTAATTCCGGTTTTACCTTCGTTCTTCTTTAAATAATTTAGTGCATTGGAAGTGTTGCTAGAAGAGAATTTCTCAGCAAATCGCTCCTTCACAAAAACAGGAACGTTTGCCTTCTCATTCCACTTAGAAGCTTGTACACTACTAGCCACCATCGAATCAACCGGCTTCGCAAATACATTACCGGCTGGGATAGAACCTACCAACAACGCTGACGATAGAACTGCAGGAACAATAAACTTTTTCTTCAATACGATACCCCCCATTTTTTTCCATCGACTTTATTATAGATTAATAAAAGTTAATTTACATGAATGTTTTGAATTATTTTAATTTTATAAAAACTATTAAAACCCAGATGCTATCTTATGTTAGGTACATTTTACTAATTGACATGGTGATGAAATTAAAAATACCTCTAAATTTATTGGATTTTCTATACTTTTTTTGTAGTTAATTTAAACTAATTATAAAAGGTTGAATCGTCTACACTTATCTGGACAGAAGTTTTAAGGGCAGATACACTTAACTCACTACAGATAAGGGAGCACTCAAAATGACCAAGCGAGAACGCCGTACGTTCACTTCCGAATTTAAACAACAGATCATTCAACTCTACCAAAATGGG
>NZ_JBHZPE010000061.1:0-23015 GCF_042787985.1 Peribacillus sp. YIM B13481 | reverse complement strand
TCCAATAAAAAACCTGCATAGAATAAATTCTATACAGGTTTCAAAAATCCTTTTAGATTGTCAACAGCCCCATAAGGAACTTTTTTTTACCATGAAAAGGTAAAAAAATAAAATTCATTCAAAGAAATGTTTAATGATTCGGAAAAACAGGTACATAGACTTTCATAATCCCATATTTAGGTTTTTTCCATAATCATAATTTACCATTTTTCGACTTTATTTTTATTTATATGGCAGAAAATGTATGGTTCTATTAAAATGTACTATATAAGATTAAAGGAGGAGTTTTTCTATGTCACAAATTCGCGTAACACCTTCGGAACTGAAAGATGTAGCTAGGCAATATGATAATGAGAGCCAACAGGTAACGGATATCATTGGTCGTTTAGATAAAATGAGAGATCATTTAACAGGTATTTGGGAAGGTTCTTCGAGTGAGGCTTTCATCGGACAATATGAAGAATTGAAGCCTTCATTCATGGATATGGCACGCTTGTTGAATGAAGTTTCTCAACAATTGAATAAATCAGCTCAAATCCTTGAAGATACAGATAATCAGATTGCCAGTCAAATTCGCGGATAATCATTAGGTCAAAGAGATAAAGAATTTTCTAGGAAAAAGCGCTGCGACTCTTAATGAAGATCGTGGTGCTTTTTTGCTTTTAAAAGAGGTGGTTTCCATATATATTCAACTTACGATCGATTTAAACAGGTATACAGGGGAAGTATTTGACTTGCAAGTCTCGAATTACCGCTCCATCAAGAAGGTTGTGGAAATTGTATGGCAGGTAAAGGATATTGCCACTGCACCTAAAGATGGATATTGGGTGCGGGTCAAGAATAAAGAGTTTGTATGTTCAGGTTATGATACCCTGCTTGATAGCGGAATTACGTCGGGGGACCGCCTTGAGATCCTCTAATGGATTAAGTGTGGGCTCGTTATAGGAATAAAGTCTAAAGCCCTTTTAGCAGGGGTAAAGGAGTACATAGAATGGATGAGAAACCATATCTGGAGAAAAAAACAGAAGCTGCAATGGTGAAGGATGATAATGGGTATCTGTTCGTTTTCCAACGGGCAAAACTATCGATGCAAGACCCACTGGAATTACAGCTTATTCATGAAGCGGATGATGCTCTCCAGAAACATATAGAAGTGACAGAGGACGAGGTGCAGATCAGAGTAAATCCACCAGCCTCTTTTTTTGTTTTTTCCAAAGCTAAAGATAGAAACCTGTTAGGTCGATGGGTATCGTCTTATCAAATCGTGAAGAAAATCAGAAATCATGAATTGACTCGGCTGCAACTAGTCGTCTGTCCAGAAAATATCGTTTTTGATCCAAGCTTGACCCCATATTTCCTACATTATGGTGTAAAAGACAGTTTGCCTCCATATGAGCATAATCATGATGAGCTATTTCAAGAAACGAAGGCAACGATTTCGGCATTCGTGGATGGTCAGTATACTTTCGAAGAGTATCTGCTTTATTATAAAACATTAAAACTATCGAACGAATCAAAAAGTATATTGGCAGCGGGGACTTGGGATGAACTATCCACGGTCGTTCAAAAACGGATAGATGCTTTAGAGAAGGAAGAAAAGGCATTTGTGCATATCCCTGAAAAAAAATGGAGAATCGGCCGCTATACACTTTTGGGTACGATGATCGTTCTAGTGCCACTGATGTTCTTTACGATTTACACACTATTCTTCTCCCAACCTAGGCAGGATGCATATGTAGAAAGCGGTGAAAGCTTCTTAAAACAAAAATACAGTGAAGTCATTGACCGTTTGGAAAACTACGACCCAAAAAATATGCCGTATGTCGTTCAATATGAACTGGCGAAGTCCTATGTCACTTACGAACCGTTGGAGGGAGTCGCTAAGAAAAATGTGGAAAATGCAATCACTTTGCAAACCGATAGCCAGTATCTCCTATATTGGATATATATAGGCAGGGGCATGAATGAGGACGCGATCGATTTGGCGAGAATCATGGAGGATCGCGAATTGATTATGTATGGTTTGGTAAATCAGAAAGAACAGATTAAGTTAGACGATAAACTTTCCGGGGAAGAAAAGGAAACGCAAATTAAAGAAGTCGATACTGAGTTGTCCCAATATAGAAAGGAAAAAGAGGAATTGGATAAGCAAATGGAGGAAAATGGGGAACAGCAAGAACAGAACCAGCCTGCAACAAATTCCAATGCGGAAGATAAAGGTGAAGCGGAAGCAAAGCCTGCTGTAAAAGAAGAAGGTAAGGATTCCTCGAAAAAATCAATTGAAGAAAAAGAGAAAAGCAAAGAGTGAGCATTGGGCCTTTTGCGGAGGTGAGATTTAATGAGTTTATTATGGATTTATTCTAAGGGGACCTACCAGTCCTATACGATCAAGGATAATCATAACGGTCCATTTACGATAGGGCCATCAAAACAGGATACGATCACCGTCTATTCCCTTCCCTTTGAACATGGATCCATTAAGCTGAGAAAGCATGATGGGCTTAATGAATATGAGGTGTTTAGGGAGGGAAAGAAGCTTGGCGATGTAAAACCATTCCAAAGCTTCACCTTTCATGAAGGAGAAGAAACGGTCGAGATTTTTTATACGGCAGGGGAATTGGAAGAAAGCCTCTATTATATTGGCAACCTGAAAGAAATCACTATATCGGCCAAGGAGGGAGCGACCTTCCGTAAAGAAGGACCCGTTCCTGGCAATGGCTTTTCCTTTGTTCTTCATAAAGGGCAGTGGCTTCTCATACCTAAAGAAAAAAGTAGGCTTTTCCTGAATGGTGAAAAGGTAACGAAGGCTGCTCCCATTCAAAATGGTGATCTGATTTGCTGGCCAAATATGGTGCTTAGGTTGATTGAAGGCGACTTATTGATGATTCATAGTGCGGAGAGTTATGAAACAACTTTATCTAAAATGAAGAAGCCAATCTCTGAAATGAAGAAAAGCTATCCACAATATCGCCGGACACCAAGGATGATCTATGAATTGCCAGATGAGAAAGTGACGATATCATTTCCAAGCCAAGAATCGGAAGATAATAATAGAGGGTTATGGTTAATCCTTATGCCGCCGTTAATGATGCTTATTGTCATGGGGGTCATCACGATCGTTCAGCCTCGGGGCATTTTCATCATCATATCGATTGTGATGTTCACAACGACTTTAGTAACCTCGACGGTTCAATACTTTAAAGACAAAAAGAAGCAAAAATTCAGAGATGAGAAACGTCAACGTGTGTATACCAGGTATCTAGACCAGAAGAGGGAAGAACTGCAAGAGCTGTCTGAAAAGCAAAAGAAAGTGCTGTTCTATCATTACCCTTCTTTTGAAAGGATGAAGCATCTAACTGATAGTATTAGCGACCGTATTTGGGAGAGAACATTGGAGAGTGAAGACGCTCTCCACTTTAAGATCGGAACGGCGACCGTACCCTCAAGTTATGAGGTTTCGGCAAATAGTAACGATATGTCCAACCGGGATATAGATGATTTACTTGAGCAGTCGCAGGAACTTGTGGATGTATACAAAAACCTGGATGATCTTCCGTTATCCATCGATTTATCAAGCGGATCGATGGGCCTTGTCGGAAAGGAATCGATTGTTAAACGGGAACTGCAACAATTGATTGGACAGCTGTCCTTTTTTCATAGTTATCATGATGTTCGTTTTGTGGCCATTTTTCCGGAAAAGGATTACCAAGAATGGGAATGGATGAAATGGCTCCCTCATTTTCAACTGCCACATGCCTATGCAAAAGGCTTTATATACAATGAGCAATCACGCGATCAGCTGCTGACTTCGATTTATCAGCTATTGAGGGAAAGAGATATGGATGAGAACAAAGGGAAAGCGAGATTCACTCCCCATTTTGTCTTTATTGTCACGGATCGTAATTTAATTGCAGAGCATGTCATATTGGAATATTTAGAAGGTAAAACAGACGATTTAGGTATCTCGACGATTTTTGCTGCGGATGCAAAAGAGTGTTTGACGGAAAATGTCCATACACTTGTGAAGTATATAAATGATCGCGAAGGTGAGATTCTCATCCGGCAAACGAAGGCTGTTCATACTCCTTTTACACTTGATGCACATACATCAGAAGGAAATGAGCGATATGCACGTACGCTGCGTTCACTAGATCATCAAAAGGGCATGAACAATTCAATACCAGAAACGGTTTCATTTCTGGAATTATTGAAAGCACGTGAAGTGGAAGAGCTTCCTATCAGCCAAAACTGGCGGACCAATCAGTCCTCCAAATCCTTGGCAGTACCGATTGGATTGAAAGGGAAAACGGATAGGGTTGAATTGAACTTGCACGAAAAGGCACATGGCCCCCATGGATTGGTTGCCGGGACGACAGGGTCAGGGAAAAGTGAATTACTGCAAACTTACATCCTATCATTAGCCGTTCATTATCATCCACATGAAGTTGCTTTTTTGCTCATTGATTATAAAGGCGGTGGAATGGCACAGCCATTCAGGCAGATCCCTCATCTGCTGGGAGTCATTACGAATATTGAGGGAAGCAAGAACTTCAGTGCCAGGGCACTAGCCTCCATCAATAGCGAATTGAAGAAGCGCCAGCGCATGTTTGATCGATACGAAGTCAATCATATCAATGATTACACGGATTTATACAAAGAGGGCAAAGCGGATGAACCGTTACCACATTTATTTTTGATATCTGATGAGTTTGCCGAACTTAAAAACGAAGAACCTGATTTCATCCGCGAATTAGTGAGTACGGCAAGAATTGGACGGAGCTTGGGTGTTCATTTAATTCTTGCCACGCAAAAGCCAGGCGGTGTTATTGATAACCAGATTTGGAGCAATGCCCGTTTTAAAATTTCCTTAAAAGTGCAGGATGCCAATGATAGTAAGGAAATTCTTAAAAATAGTGATGCCGCAAATATTACTGTCACCGGTCGGGGATATTTGCAGGTAGGAAATAATGAGGTGTATGAACTGTTTCAGTCAGCTTGGAGCGGTGCACCATATTTAGAGGATACGGTTGGATCTGAGGATGAAGTGGCATTCGTCACAGACCTTGGTCTTGTCCAAATCTCAAATGTATCGGAACAAATCACTAATAAGAGGAAGGAAAAGATAAGTGAAATTGAAGCCGTTGCGGATCATATTGTGAAGACGCAGGAAGAAATGAAGATTAAGAAGTTGGCAAGCCCATGGCTTCAGCCTCTTCAAGACCGTCTATCGAGAAATACTGAAACAGGCCTGATGATGAATCAATTCCATCTTGGAATGAAGGATGAGCCCGAATTGCAGAGCCAGACAAATTATATCTATAACTGGATTGAGGATGGGAATGTTGGGATTTTTGGTTCTTCCGGATACGGCAAGTCAACAACCGTTTTGACCCTTCTCTTTAGTTTTGCAGATCAATTCACTCCTGAAGAACTGCATTATTACATTTTTGATTTCGGGAATAGCGCTTTACTGCCATTGCGCCAGTTGCCTCACACAGGGGATTACTTTCGATTCGATGAGTTAAGGAAAATTGAAAAATTCATGTTGTTCATGAAAGCGGAGATGGAAAGGCGTAAGCAGCTTTTTTCAGAAAGGGAGCTTAGTAACATAAAGCTTTATAACGCATTAGTGGAGGATAAATTGCCGATCATTTTTATCGTGGTCGACAATTTCGATTTAGTGAAGGATGAAATGCAGGACCAGGAAGCACAGCTCATTCAGTTTGCACGTGATGGGCAATCACTTGGAATTTTCATGATTTTAACGGCAACGAGAATCAATGCGATTCGCCAGCCGTTAATGAATAGTCTTAAGACGAAGGTCGTCCATTACCTAATGGACAGTTCGGAACAATATTCTGTTCTGGGGAGGACCCTCTATGAAAATGAACCTGTTCCGGGAAGGGCGCTGGTGAAGAAGGACCAAACCTATCTCACGCAGGTTTATTTACCAGCCGATGGAGCGGATGATATAGCCGTTTTGGAAGAAATGAAACAGGCCGTGGCAGATCATAAGGTTAATTATAAGGAAATGGCCAAACCGCCGGCGATTCCGATGTTACCGGCACGTCTTGATTCCAGCAGCTTCAAGAGTTACTGCTCACAAGCCATTAAGAAGGATTCAATTCCAATCGGGCTTTCAGAGGAGAGCGTTACGCCTGTTTCCGTGGAGTTGAATTCCAATCCATTCTTGCTTGTCGTGGGACAATCACGTAAAGGGAAAACGAATGTCCTTAAAGTGCTCTTGGAATCGTTGCTTACACAGACAATTGGAGAAATTGGTTTGTTTGACGGAGTCGATCGTGGACTATCTTCATATGCTTTCTTTGAGACTGTACGTTATGTGGAAACGAAAGAACAGATATCCGAATGGCTCGATCATATCACCGAAATCTTTGAAGATCGTGAACGACAATATCTAGCGGCATTGGAAATGAAACCGATGAAGCAACTGGAATTCCCATCCATCATATTTGTCATAGATAGCCTTTCAAGGATTCAACAAACGATCGACGGCAGGATTCAGGATAGGATCAGTGGCCTGATGAAACAGTACAGCCATCTAGGATTTAGTCTGATCGTCGCTGGAAATGCTAACGACTTCACCAAGGGATATGATTCGTTGACAACTGAATTGAAACAAGTCAGACAGGCTGTTTTGCTTCTTAAAAAATCAGACCAAAGCTTGTATACGCTCTCCTATTCTAGAAAAGAAGAAGAAATTCAGCCTGGTTACGGATATTTTGTACTAAACGGTCAGGAAAGTAAAATCCAAATTCCTCTAAGTGAATATAGAAGGAGAGTGCAAGAGAGTGTCTGAAAAAATAAAACCGATGCTATTAATCGGTAAAATACTGGTGATCTTAGCGCTGCCCATCCTGTTTTTTTCTTATATTGGCCAAAATCCAATGAAAAAGACAGAAACGGCCTCTCGTGAAATCGCGATTGTCAATGAAGATAATGGCACTGAATTTAACAACAATCCCATATACGTGGGTTCAGAGCTAGTTACTACCTTGGACAAGGATTCTGAATATGAGTGGTTTGTGGTTAACAGAAGTACGGCGGAAAGTGGACTTGAAAATGAAAAGTATGATGCAGTTATATATTTCCCGTCTGATTTTTCAGAGAATATTTATACGTTCGATGATGAGCAGCCTGTTAAGGCGGGAATTAAGTACAAGGTACAAACAAGTTTGAATGCAGAGAATATGGAGAAGGTACAAAAGGAATTAGAAAAGACAAAGAATAAAATGAATAAGCATATTTCAACACAGTATTGGAGTTACGTTTCCCAATCAGTCGAGGACATCCGTAAGAAGTTCGATAATGTCCTTGCTAAAGAAATCGCTTTTCAAAACACAATGTATGAGTTTTATACTCCAAGCTCGGAAAGCCTTGCTGGGGAAATCAAACAACATAGGGACATGCTTGAAGGAGTCTTTGCCCAGACGAAGGATGCTGGGAAAACGGGTAATGAAATAATGGGTGAAATAGGGAACACTAAAGCCCAGATGGCTTCCTTTGTGAAGGATGTAGCCTCTTTTGAGGAATATCAAAAAGCTCAAAGTAACCTTTTTGAGAAAACCTCGGCCCAAAATCAGCAGCTTATCATGGACAGTGTACAATCATATGACAAGGTGTTGAATGAGGGGAACCAATCTGTACCAGAGATTCAGCAAGGGATGAATACGAAATACAGTCTAAATGACCAAGGCATTAATGGGAATGTTGAAGTCATGCAGCAGAAACTTGATTCTAGTAATAATGAATTGGAAGAGTTTTCAACAAGCATGAAAGACAAACAAGTAGAACAAATTACGAAAATCACCCAAGATCAACAAAGCTCGATTGAACAATTCAAACAATCTGAAGAGGCGGGTCTTGAAAACCTTCAGTCTACCTTGCTTATGCAAAGAGGAAATCTTGCAGGCAGCTCTGGTGATGGGGGAATTATTGGTGAAGGAACGACATCTATAGAAGATATTGAAACGGAAACGGGTAAAGGTGAATCGGAGGCTGCTCCTTCAAAGAAGGACCCGATTGATGAACTGTCGCTACAGGGACTGCTGGATCAAATAAATGGCATTAACACGGCACTTGAAAGTTTGGTGCCGGCAGAGGGGAGTGAAGGAACTGCTGAACAAATCAATATTCTTACAGCAGAACTCCAAACTGAAATCAATAATCTTAGCGGAACGGTAAACGGCAGAACGGGAAATTATAATGAAGTGATAACGGAATTTAATACACTGGTAGATTCATATAATGATCTGCTTGCGCAGTTTACGCAATTACAGACTGATTATAATGATCTTGGCACGAATTATAAGGATTTAGGTGATCAGTGGAAAAAGTCACAGGAAGATATTCAAAAATTACAGGATATCCAGAGTATGACAATCGACGAGACCATCACAGAGATCAAGAATCTCGAACAGGCACTCCTTGAAAAAGTGGGGGGAGAAAGGCGGGCAATGTTGGTGAAGGCCTTTGAAAAACCTATCACTAACCGGGATTCAACTACCCTCCTTGCCTATTATGGTTCACTCTCATCTTATGGAGAATTGGCTGAAAGAGTCACGGAAGCAAATGTAGATAAGGTTTTTGCAGCCAATATAAAAGAATTGGAAAACTTGAAAATTGGGGTTTCCGGAAATGTAGATGAAGAAGCAAAACTCGTCAAAGCAAGTTTGGCAGGAGTCAATGAAAACTTTCGGATGTTCTCCGACTCCATTATGGGTTATATGAAGGAATATGATGCAAACGTCGAATCAGGGCAGAAAGCAACTTTAGCTGAATTGGCGGCAATTACCGAACGGGCTCAAGGAGTATCTGCCAATTTATCAGATCATATGGGAGATCCTGAAATAGGGACGGAACCTCCAGTGAACCTTGATGGTGAAATGTTTGTCTCACTTCAAGACAATACGGCAACAACTGTCGGCTTCATTTCCGCCCTTGTCAATTCTGTAGCGGAACGACAAGACACGGTTACGAAGGAAACAGCAGACCTGCAAGCGAAAGTGGGGTCCGTACAGGAAAGGGCCGATCAGCTTAATGATAATTGGTCCCAAAATGTAGACTCAACCGTAAAAGTCAAGACGGACGTATATAGTGTCTTGAACAACACTCTAGTCGATGATCAGCAGAACGGGTATGTGTATGAATATTTGGCGAATCCCGTTCAAATCAGCGGGGAAGTCCTTCATCAGGAAAAGGTCAATATCCCGCCAATTGTCATGTTGGTGATCATACTCATTTCTGGGTTATTGATCGGTTTCTTCCTGCATCATTATGAAACCATGCCAATGATGGTCCATGCCGCCTTGTTTACCTTATTGAATCTGAGCGTAGGTTTAATAATCAGCATATATGGTTTAAAGATTTATCCACTGGGAGATATGCAAGAGATTAAATGGACCGTTTTCACTGTCCTGCTTTTATTCTTCTGTTCAGCGTTTACCCGGCTTGCCTTCTCAATTGGGCCGTTTGTCGGTTCTATCCTTGTGATTGGTTTGATCAGTTTCTTTACCATTCCATTATTGGATTTAATCATGCCTAATTTCAATGTCGGCCACCCGGTTGCAGACGTATACATGTCCATTCAATTTGGTAATCAGTCGGCATTCATTCCGGCTATTATCATTTTGATTGTACTGACGCTTATTGGAACGGTCATTCCATATATAGTGAAGCGTCTTACAGAAAGAAGAGAAATGGCCCATGAAGTGGATTAAATACGTAATGGCAGTCTTATTCTTCATGTTCTTTAGCCATACACCGCATGGCGGGGCAGAAGAGGAACCCATGGTGGAGCCCAATGAATATCAAGAAAATGATATTGATATTCAAACGGAATATTTCCATGAGGAAGGATTGTTGGAACAGAAGCGGAGATTGCCTGAAGAACAAAAGGACCTTACTTTTGAAAGAGGGAAATATGATGTCATGGATTCGGTGAAGGATTCACTGTTTCTTTCTCCGGTAACGAAGAATCAAAATAATACCATCGCTTCAAAATCAGAACAGCTTGGATTATTCTCGGAAGTCAGCATTCGAACGAGAAGTGAAGAAGAAACAGAGCCTTCCCTTAATTTTGACCTGACGATATTGCTCGGCATCGTTTTGGCACTATCTGTTGTTAGTTTGTTTTTTATCCTTATCCCGAAAATGGGGAAACTTAATGGAGAGGTTAAACGAAAATGAAAACAGCCCGAGTCCTGACTAATGTCAGGACTCGGGCTGTTTTTGCTACATATCCGTAATGGTTTTAATAAGCCCTAAAAGAAGGGCGGCTGCGAAGATCAAAATGAAGAATTTTTTATACATGTTCATCAGTACCTCTTATATCTTATGAGTGGATTGCATTCATTTTAGTATAAACAAGAAAGAAATGAAGTTGGTGCATTTTTAATTCCTTAAGATAAATAGATCATGTATCGTAGATTTATTGCCTAATGACCGGAGCATCCTTTCTTTCTGAGTTATTTGACCAGGTCGGGATAAGCGGTTTTTGCTGCGGGTTCAGCAGCTTCCCCGATCCTTGGTCCAGGACGTGATATGATATTTCATCAAGTAAATGGGTGTCATCATTTTTTACGGCATTGATATCTTCCCAGCCTGTACACGATTTAATTTCATCAACAGCATCTTCTGCAAACGTGGCAGTGGGAATGATGGATTTATGGTTCCTCTTGACGATTTCTTCATCGGATACTTTAACCCAGCCTTTTTGGTCATCAAAGATGTTTTTAATGCCAGCAGTGTTAAAGATTTTTTGTTGGAAGGTTTCCCTCCTGGTGTATGGATTTCCGGAGCAGACCTAATTTCAAATTATGTTTGTTCCTTTTCATTTAAAGTTTCCACTTTTTCCTCGACACTTGCAATTTGGATTTGATATCCTTCACTAATTTACCCCCTTCTTCGGTAACGCCCATGACTTTTGCGATCTGCCCGATATCTCCATACACATCATCGTAGTTGGGTGAATGACCTCCGTATCGCTTTTTGCAGCAAAACAAAAAGCCGACCAAGAGGTTTGGCCGGCATCGGGCATCTATGTATCTTTAGTAGAAAAAATTGCGGAAACAGCTTCGGTTTTAAACTGAATTCCCTAATAAGCTGACAAGGCAGCACCTATTATCAATAGTTTGCCATACCTTATTCATTAAGCAGTATTAATATATTTAGAGAAATTCGTTTATGGATTACTGAATATCTAGTAAACTTACAATGTAAGGTTTAATTGGATCTTAATGTAAACAGCGTGTTGGCATTGATATAGAAAAGGTATGAAATGGTGATAGGGAAATCTCAGGAGGTAGAGAATGAGTTATAAGCAGGTCAATCAGAAACTTGAAATGGTTCTGGGTAATATCGAAAAGGTGATTGTCGGAAAACGGGATATAGCAGAACTAAGCATCGTGGCACTTCTTTCCGGTGGACATGTCTTATTGGAAGATGTTCCGGGTGTGGGAAAGACAGTCATGGTAAGGGCGCTGGCAAAATCAATTGGTGCAAGCTTTAAGCGTATACAATTCACGCCTGATTTACTGCCTTCTGATGTAACGGGTGTTTCGATCTTTAATCCTAAGGAACAAGAATTCATTTTTAGGCCAGGACCGATAATGGGCCATATTATTTTAGCCGATGAAATTAACCGGACCTCGCCTAAAACGCAGTCTGCCTTGCTTGAAGCCATGGAAGAGGCAAGTGTGACGATTGATGGTATCACAAGAGGATTGGATAAGCCCTTTTTCGTAATGGCGACACAAAATCCCATTGAGTACGAGGGAACATATCCGCTTCCAGAGGCCCAATTGGATAGATTCCTATTAAAAATGAACATTGGCTATCCAGGTGTGGAAGAAGAGATTGAGGTACTTCATAGGGCTCAATATATGGCACCTCTTGAAGAGCTGGAATCCGTCATCACCATAGATGAATTGATATCATTACAGGCAGAGGTAAAAGCGGTGATAGTGGATGATACAATAAAACGTTATATTGTTGAATTGGCGAATCAAACCCGTACGCATGAAGGGGTTTATTTAGGGGTAAGCCCGCGTGGATCGATAGCGTTGATGAAGGCAGCCCAAGCATACGCTTTGATCCAGGGCAGGGACTATGTTCTACCGGATGATGTTCAATATTTAGTTCCATTCGTATTCTCCCACCGGCTTATTTTGAAACCTGAAGCGAATTATGATGGATTCGATGCCGGGATGGTGATACATGAAATTGTCGCGATGACTCAAGTGCCTGTAAAGCGGGTTGTGACTTAATGGGCAAATTCATCAGCATTTCAAGGGGAAATAGGAGTGTGATCGGACTGCTATCACTCATGGCCGTTACCTTTTGCTTTGCAATGTTTCAAGGTGGTTTTGTCAGTTGGTTTATTTTTTATTCGTTTTTGCCATTTTCTACTTACGCTGCGATTCTGCTGTTTTATCCGCTGCATGCCTTTACCGTTGAGAGAAAGAGCAATAAACGGGAATGCCATGCAGGCGATTCTGTTGAAATAGTCTTGACATTTACCCGTGAAAACCTAATGCCCCTATTATTCATGTTGGTAGAGGAGGAATTGCCTCAGAGGATGGAAGATAGCGGATTCCAAAGGAAAATAATGATCTTTCCGGGGTTCAAGCGTACCTTCAGTATGTCATATACATTGGAAAACTTGCCACGCGGAGAACATTCGTTTCAATCGATCCGCTTCAGGATAGGGGATTTTTTCGGGCTCTTTGAAAAGGAGGCGATATATAGCTCACCTTTGAAAATAACTGTTTTCCCTCCATATCATGAGCTTGCCTACAATGATCTTGATCGAGTGTTCAATCAGGGGGCGGTGGGTTCAACAAAGAAAACACAACGGGAACATTCAGTGGTCTCCGGGGTAAGGAAGTATCAGCCAGGGGATCAGTTGTCATGGATTAACTGGAAGGCGACGGCTAGAACGAGTGAAATCATGACGAAGGAATTCGAAGTGCAGAAAAACCGGGATTTATTCATCATGCTTGATAATAAGCCTTCGGGTTTATTAGAAGAATCCATTGTAATGACGGCTTCCATCGCACATGCCATGTTAAAAAAAGGCATGGAGATCGGGTATGCAAGTATGGGATCGAGGGTAATCATACCGACAGGAGCAGGCAATAACCATAGACGAAAGATTTTTTACCGACTTGCTAAAGAAGAACCAAGTGAGGTAAACGCATTGAACGAAAAGATATGGAAGGGGATCCTTCCGGCAAACGCTGCTGTGATATTCATTGTTTCAGACTTAACCTTAGAAAAGGTGGACATGTTGAGTGCTTCCCTTGCTAATAATGGATTGATGTTATGTGTGAAGAAACCGGCAGATCTTACTGATGAGGAAAAAATGTCAAGATCTACAGCAGTCTCGAGGGGGATAAAGGTTAGCTTTTTTGAACATGGCCAACTAAAGTGTGATTTATCAGAGGTGATGGCGGAATGAAAGTCACTACCGAAAAGTTGGAAAGGTTCATGCATGTCCTCCTATATATCTTTGGTCTGTTGTTGATCACTGAGTGGTTAAGGCCTGTCGATAAACTCACCGATACAGGGAATATCATCATTTTTGTACTATTTTTGATTTTTTCCTTACTGCTGCACTATTTCCGCGTGCATTGGTCAATCCGGTTTATTCTCATTAGTGCTTATATAATGATTTCTTTACAGTTCCTTCATTCGAAAACCGCTTTATTTCAATTATCATGGTTGAAAGGATTTCTAGTGGGTTTTTCGGGAAACCTAGGGTATATATACGATGGGAATTGGGAATTGATAACAAATCCATTTCGGACGTTTCTGTTTTTTACCCTTCTTTGGCTTGTATCGTATTTGATCCATTACTGGGTGATGGTGAGGCAAAGCATCTTTTTCTTTTTTATGTTAACGGTGATTTTCATTTCTGTACTAGATACATTCACTCCCTATGTGGGGGATAAGGCAATGATAAGAATCATCAGCATCGGGTTCTTGATGCTCGGTCTGCTGTCCCTGCTGCGTCTAACGATACAGGAGATGATTAGGTTTCCGATGGTTTCCATAAATAAATGGATCTTGATGCTGACCGGAATGATATCGGTAAGTGTCCTTGTTGGTTTCGGTGCCCCAAAACTCTCTCCGCAGTGGCCGGACCCAGTGCCTTATATTACTTCTTATTCTGATAAAGCCCTGAAAGAAGACGGTAGTTCGAAGGGGAAAAGTGTCGGATATGATGAAGACGATTCGGATCTTGGCGGTTCGATAGAGCCAGATAGTTCCACCGTTTTTTATAATAATGCACCTGCAGGACATTATTGGAAAGTGGAGAACAAGGATGTTTATACCGGGAAAGGATGGGTTTCCATACAGGAAAAGGACTTTCACTCTTTTTCCAACGGTCAGGATATGGCATCATTAAATATTTATGACGTTTCTAAAGTGGTTAGAACAGAAGAAATGACAGCAAAACTGTCCATGACGGAATCATATTCCCATATAATTCATCCGCAGTCCGGGTATTTAAAAAAGATTGAGGCCAAAAGCGGAATCGATTTCAAATATTATCAGGGTATGGACAAGGTCATTTCTGAACGGGAAAATGGCGAAAGACTGGTCATGAAAGAGTATGAGCTGGTCTATGATATGCCGAGTTTTGATATAGCTGAGTTAAGGAAAACCACAGAACCTGACGAATCGATGGATTTGTTAATGGAAAAAAACACACAGCTTCCAGATGGATTGCCAAACCGGATCTACGAATTGGGATCCCGACTTACAAAAAATGAATCGAATTGGTACGATAAAGCAAAAGCAATAGAGGATTATTTTGACGGACCTGAATTCATTTATTCAAAGGACGATATTCCGTATCCGGAGACAAATCAAGATTATGTAGATCAATTTTTATTCGAGACGCAGATAGGTTATTGTGATAATTATTCAAGTGCAATGGTCGTTTTACTTCGTGCCGCCAATATACCTGCCAGGTGGGTAAAGGGCTATACGGAAGGGGAAAAATCAATCCATGATGGTGAATCCGTTTATAAGGTGACCAATAATAATGCACATTCCTGGGCCGAGGTTTATTTTTCAGGGATAGGCTGGGTCCCCTTCGAGCCGACAAAGGGTTTCGATGGGGAAGTTGAGTTTTACGATTCGAAATTGAAACAGGAAGAGATCAAGAACTCTGGCCCAACTAAGGAAGGACAAACAAAGAAAGAGACCAGGGAACGCCAGAATACACCCGATAGGGAAACTCAATCATCAGGCAAAATGGGTATTGGGGGCATGGAAGGGCTCTTAAAATGGACTGCCATCACACTGTTAAGTGTAATGATTCTTGCTTCAATAGGTTATTTTTCCAGAAGGAAGTGGATTCCATATCTGCAGATTCTTCATTATAGAAACAAATCAGGTGCTCGTTTTACGAAAGCATATTTAATATTACTGAAACAATTAAAGCGAGCAGGTTTAGTTCGTCCGGAGGGGCAAACTTTAAGGGAGTATGCCGCCTATGTGGATGTAGTGTACGATACAGATGAGATGAGTGAATTGACGGCTGCATACGAGTTAATGATATATCGTGGAGACGTGGAAGATCGCGAATGGAAACACTTTCAAAAGGGTTGGGAAAGCTTAATGAGAAAAACTAGCTCTTGACCAGGTTTTTATTATATTGATACAATAACAAAAACTAACTTAAACTAATATATCCTTCATATATCCTCGATAATATGGATCGAAAGTTTCTACCGAATCACCGTAAATGATTTGACTATGAAGGCGGATTTTAACAGGAAAGCTGAAAATCTGCCTTCGTCTATACTTTTTGTGTATTTTTGAGGGTGGATTTTTAGTTTTTCTTTTTTTATGATAATATTTTTTATAAGAAAGTATCACTCGATTTTATGAGTGAATTACATTAATAGAGGTGACGTTTGTGCCGGGGAAAACAGAATTGCAAAAGAACCAGGAAATGATCGTAGTACTTGATTTCGGAAGCCAATATAACCAATTGATCACTCGTCGTATCCGTGAATTTGGTGTGTACAGTGAGCTTCATCCTCATACAATTACTGTAGAGGAAATCGAGAAAATGAACCCAACGGGAATAATATTCTCAGGGGGCCCGAATAGTGTTTATGATGCAACTGCATTTGGTTGTGATGAACGCATATTCGAAATGGGCCTACCGATTTTCGGTATTTGTTATGGCATGCAGCTTATGACTAAACATTTTGGCGGAAAAGTGGAACCAGCGAAAAACCGTGAATACGGAAAAGCGGCACTTGCTATCCAAAATGAGTCCAAGTTATTCAGTGATCTGCCGAAAGAACAAATCGTCTGGATGAGCCATGGTGATTTAGTGGTGGAAACGCCTGAAGGTTTCAAGATTGATGGAACGAACCCATCTTGCCCAATTTCGGCCATGAGTGACGAGTCACGTAAATTGTATGCCGTACAATTCCATCCGGAAGTCCGTCATTCAGTTTATGGAAATGACATTTTGAAAAATTTCGTATTCGGCGTTTGTGGTTGCAAAGGTGACTGGTCAATGGAGAACTTCATTGAAGTCGAGATGGAGAAAATCCGTCAAACTGTCGGAAATAAAAAAGTGTTATGCGCATTGAGTGGCGGAGTGGATTCATCCGTTGTTGCTGTTTTGATTCATAAAGCGATTGGCGATCAGTTAACATGTATTTTCGTTGATCATGGATTACTACGTAAAGGAGAAGCCGAAGGTGTAATGGAAACATTCAGTGAGGGCTTCAATATGAACGTAATCAAGGTCGATGCATCAGAACGTTTCCTATCGAAACTTGCTGGCGTTTCAGATCCGGAACAAAAACGGAAAATCATCGGCAACGAATTCATCTACGTATTCGATGACGAAGCAACGAAGCTCGAAGGCATTGATTTCCTTGCTCAGGGAACACTTTACACAGACATTATTGAAAGTGGTACGGCTACTGCACAAACAATTAAATCGCATCACAACGTTGGCGGTTTGCCGGAAGATATGCAATTTAAATTGATCGAGCCATTGAACACTTTATTCAAGGATGAAGTGCGTGCACTTGGAAGTGAAATGGGCATTCCAGATGAAATCGTTTGGCGTCAACCATTCCCAGGTCCTGGTTTAGGCATTCGTGTATTAGGCGAAATTTCAGATGAAAAACTTGAAATCGTTCGTGAGTCTGACCATATCTTACGTGAAGAAATTAAAAAGAATGGTTTGGAACGTGAAATTTGGCAGTACTTTACAGTGCTTCCTAACATCCGTAGTGTAGGGGTAATGGGCGACGCCCGTACGTACGATTACACAATCGGGATCCGAGCGGTTACATCCATTGACGGAATGACTTCCGATTGGGCGAGAATCCCATGGGATGTACTTGAAATCATCTCGACGAGAATCGTTAATGAAGTAAACCATGTAAATCGCGTCGTGTATGACATTACGTCTAAGCCACCTGCAACTATCGAGTGGGAATAGAAGATTGATCATCCAATCAGTGAAGGAATTTTCCTTCACTGATTTTTTTTTGGTTAAAATAATATTTGAATATGTAGATTAATTACATTTCCCGTATGTTGGCGAATATATAGCCATAATAAGTAAGGGATATATAGCGAAAAGCGAACATTGCCTAAAATTACATAAAAGATATTCGTTTGGTATATTGACGATTATTTTAGTGATTGGTACACTATACCTATAATAATAAAAAAACATAATTGTCGTATAATATTGGGGATATGGCCCAAAAGTTTCTACCAAGCTGCCGTGAACGGCTTGACTACGATGTGTATGGATTGGCGAGTTATGGATAAACCGCCACTTCTTTACATGACCGCAGTCAAGCCCCGTTCAAAAGTGAATGGGGCATTTTCTGTTGGCTTATGATTTTATGATAGGGGAGACTCATAATGAAAAACTATTTTCGGTTTAATGAGCTGGGAACTAATTATCGCCGTGAAATACTTGGCGGACTAACTACGTTCCTTTCAATGGCATATATCCTGGTTGTTAACCCTGTGATGCTGACTTTACAAAGCATTGAGGACTATCCGGATGAATTGAGAATGGACTACGGAGCGGTTTTTGCCGCTACCGCCTTAGCTGCCGCAATTGGCTCGATATTGATGGGAATTATAGCCAGGTATCCAATCTCGCTTGCCCCGGGCATGGGATTGAATGCTTTCTTCGCTTTTACCGTTGTACTTGGTTTTGGGATTCCTTGGCAGACAGCTTTAACGGGGGTATTGATTTCAGGTATAATCTTCGTTTTGCTTTCCCTATCGGGAATACGTGAGAAAATCATTAATGCAATTCCGGTCGAATTGAAATACGCTGTCGGAGCCGGTATCGGTTTATTCATTACCTTTGTAGGGTTTCAGAATGCTGGAATCATCACGAATGATGACAGTGTACTTGTCGGACTGGGCGACTTGACATCAGGAAATACTTTATTGGCTGTGTTCGGAATTGTCGTAACCGTCATTTTGATGACGAAAGGCGTCAAAAGCGGCGTGTTCATAGGAATGGTCATTACGGCCATTGCAGGAATGATCTTTGGACAAGTTCCGGTGCCGGAGAAAATAATCGGTGCCGTTCCTAGCATAGCGCCAACATTCGGGGTTGCGTTCGATGCCCTCGGAAATCCCGGTGATCTCTTCACTGGTCAAATGTTAATCGTGATATTGACTTTCTTGTTCGTAGCTTTCTTTGATACAGCCGGTACGTTAGTGGCTGTTGCGCAACAAGCTGGACTGATGAAGGATAATGTACTTCCTAGAGTGGGAAAAGGATTACTAGCTGATTCATTATCCATCGTTTCAGGTGCAATTCTTGGTACATCCACCACTACATCATATGTAGAGTCTACATCAGGTGTTGCTGCTGGTGCTCGAAGTGGATTTGCTGCTGTAGTAACAGGTTTACTGTTTGTCCTATCCCTTTTCTTCTTCCCGCTTCTTTCAGTGGTGACATCTGCGGTGACTGCGCCGGCATTGGTTATAGTCGGAGTATTAATGGCATCTTCACTTAAAAACATTGACTGGCAGAAGTTTGAAATTGCGGTTCCAGCCTTCTTTACCGTTATCATGATGCCTATGACATATTCAATTGCGACAGGGATAGCTTGTGGATTCATCTTCTATCCGATCACTATGTCGATGAAAGGAAGGGCTAAAGAAGTTCACCCAATCATGTGGGGACTTGGAGTCGTCTTCCTTCTATATTTCATTTTCTTGAAGTAATAATGCGAGTAAGTTAGAAGAGCCCTGATTTTGGGGCTCTTCTTTCATGTTGTAAGAGAAAGGTCTTATCGTGTATAGTAAAAGGACTAAGTACTAAGTACTTTATCCTGTATGGGGCATTGGGATGACTTTGGGAAAAAATGAGGGAGAAAAATGAATGGTTTTATCGTTGAAAAGGTTTTGAACAATAATGTGGTGATTGCCACGCATCCGTCGTATGGTGAAGTAGTTTCTATTGGAAAGGGCTTAGGCTTTAACCGAAAGAAAGGCGAAGAATTAAGTCCGGAACTTGCGGAAAAAACATTCGTTCTAAAAAATGTTAAGGAACAGGAAAGTTATAAAAAACTTTTACCGCAGATCGATCAAAGTCTTCAAGCTGCCATCATAGAATCCATTCATCTCATTAACGATCGAGTAACTGGAAAACTCAATGAACATATACATGTCGGTTTAACTGATCATTTACTGTTCGCCCTTCAGCGTGTTTCACAAGGAATGACTATCAAAAATCCATTCTTGAAAGAAACGATAACCCTTTATCCGTTTGAACATGATATTGCTGTTGATGTAATCGACTTAATTCAGGATAAGACAGGCATAGGCCTTCCCCAAGGGGAAATCGGTTTTATTACGCTTCATATTCATAGTGCAATAGCAAATAAAGACTTATCGGAAGTCAATCAACACTCACAATTAATCTACCATCTTATCCAAGTCGTTGAGGAACAGCTCAACGTACAAATTAATAAGGAAAGCATTGACTATACACGTTTGGTCCGTCATTTAAGATTCATGATAGACAGGGTGTTGGCTGGGGAAAAAGTAGATGAACCTGAAAAAATTGCATTGCTATTGAAAGAAGAATATCCCTTGTGTTACAATATCTCATGGAAGCTAATAAAAATTATGCAACAGAAATTAGGCGAACCGGTTTGTGATGCGGAAGCTGTCTATCTAACGATGCATATCCAACGATTACAAAAGAAAATAAAATAAAAATACATTAACTTACGTGTTACTGATTCGATCAGGCATAAGTGAGGAGAATGATTGTTATGAAAGAGGGTATTATATACCTGAATTTTCATTTCAATCCTATCTTTGCTTATGCCTTTTTTGTATTAGAACTCTGTTGCGTGGGAAGATGAATTCCATCATTAAATGTAACCGTTTTATTAGCATGGAAAAACAGTAAAGAGGAGGAAAACCTATGTTTAAGAAGTTGTTTGGTGTTTTGCAAAAAATCGGAAAAGCCTTGATGCTTCCAGTAGCCATTTTACCAGCGGCCGGAATATTGCTTGCGTTTGGTAATGCATTGCAAAACGAGACTTTATTGGATATCGCCCCGTTTCTTGCGAGTGGCGGAGTTGAAATGATCGCATCGGTCATGGAGAATGCCGGAAATATTATTTTTGGGAATCTTCCCTTGTTGTTTGCTGTGGGGGTCGCGATTGGGCTAGCTGGTGGAGAGGGTGTTGCCGGGCTGGCGGCGATTATCGGGTTCTTGATTATGAATGTGACGATGGGAACTGTCCTTGGAATTGACGCTGCCGACATTGAGAATAATGGTGCGGTGTACAGCAATGTTCTGGGTATCCCGACGTTGGGAACTGGCGTGTTCGGCGGTATTATTGTCGGTGTCATGGCTGCTGTTATGTATAATAAATTTTATGAAATTGAACTGCCTTCATATTTAGGATTTTTTGCAGGTAAACGTTTTGTACCCATTGTAACAGCTGCAAGCGCAGTTATTCTTGGGTTGTTGATGATTTTGATTTGGCCAACGATTCAATCGGGATTAAATGCATTTTCCGAAAATATGTTAGGTGCTAACCTGACACTGGGAGCTTTCGTGTTCGGGGTTGTGGAACGTGCGTTAATTCCGTTTGGGTTGCATCATATCTTCTATTCGCCATTCTGGTTTGAATTTGGCAGCTATATCCCTCAAGGCGGGGGAACGCCAGTCAGAGGTGACCAGGCCATCTTCATGGCGCAAATTAAAGATGGCGTACAGAATTTAACGGCAGGTACTTTCATGACTGGTAAGTATCCATTCATGATGTTCGGGTTGCCGGCTGCAGCTTTGGCCATTTATCATGAAGCAAGACCGGAACGAAAGAAAATAGTCGGAGGCTTGATGGCTTCGGCGGCACTTACATCTTTCTTGACTGGGATTACTGAGCCACTTGAATTTGCTTTCTTATTTGTTGCACCTGTACTTTTCGGAATCCACTGTCTGTTTGCAGGTCTATCTTTCATGACCATGCATTTACTGAATGTGAAAATCGGGATGACGTTCTCGGGTGGTTTGATCGATTACGTACTGTTTGGTTTAATTAATCCTCAAACCAATGCTTGGATTGTTATCCCGGTTGGCTTAGTCTTTGCACTTATCTATTACTTTGGATTCAGATTTGCAATAAGGAAGTTTAACCTTAAAACTCCTGGTCGTGAAGTGGAAGAGGACGATGAAACTGGGGGATCTGCAAGTACAGCCGGAAGTCTACCTGGGGATATCTTGGATGCTATGGGTGGGAAAGAAAATATTTCTCACTTAGATGCTTGCATTACCCGTCTTCGTGTATCGGTGAATGACATCGGTAACGTTGATAAAAATAGGTTGAAGAAACTTGGAGCCGCTGGAGTGCTGGAAGTTGGCAATAACATCCAAGCGATCTTCGGACCTCGTTCAGAAACGATCAAAGGGCAAATGAAGGATATTATCGATGGAAAAAGGCCTCGTAAAGTAGAAGCGTCTCCTGAAGAGGGCGTGGAAAAACAAATCGAGGATATCGTCCCGAAACCTTTACGGACGGAAGAAGTTTCCGAGCGCTTTATTTCACCTATTAAAGGCGAATTAAAACCGATTACGGAAGTGCCTGATGCAGTCTTTGCTGAAAAAATGATGGGTGATGGGTTTGCCATTTTGCCGGAGGAAGGATTGGTTGTTTCTCCTGTTGATGGTACGATCGTTAACCTATTCCCGACTATGCACGCAATAGGTATCGTTTCCGATGCTGGACGTGAAATCTTAATACATGTCGGGATCGATACAGTTAAGTTGGAAGGCAAAGGCTTCGAAGCACTTGTCGCTCAAGGAGACAAAGTGACAAGCGGACAGCCGTTGCTTAAAGTTGATTTAGAATATGTCAAAAACAATGCAGTTTCTATAATTACGCCAATCGTCTTTACCAACCTTTCGGAGGGTGAAAGTGTGAAGATTGAAAAGGCGGGGAATGTAGACAGGGAAGAAGCGGATGTAATTTCTATCGGCAAATAAACATTCAAGAACAGGAGGGTGGCTATAATTAGCTGCCCTTCTGTTTTTGTTTATTCATTAGCAGGGCTGGGCATTTGGGATATTAAAATCTTTATGCTTCAAAATAAAATGAAACAGTGTTTATATAGAAGGAGGTGGTAGTTCTTGAAAAAACAAAGAATTTTTAAAGATTTAATTGACTTGTCTACATGCAGGTGCTAATATATTAAATACACCGCTTGAGACAGTGAAGGCAAGCAAGAGAAAATAAAACTTGTTGTTGACATGGAGTTCGAAAGGTGTTACACTAATTAAGTCGCTGAATAAGCGATGGAAAATATTGCTCTTTGAAAACTGAACAAAACAAAGCGCCAACGTTAAATTTTAAGTGAGCACACACTATTAAAAAAGCAAAATGAGCAAGTCAAACATTTCTTCGGAGAGTTTGATCCTGGCTCAGGACGAACGCTGGCGGCGTGCC
>NZ_JBHZPE010000060.1:0-23039 GCF_042787985.1 Peribacillus sp. YIM B13481 | reverse complement strand
AGTATCGAATGAGAATTGTCTTTTTTTAGTTTGATTAACCGTACTAGTTAGAAAAACGTGAGTTTTTCAGCAGCCTCGTCAAAAGGATGGCCTCTTTTTTTCAATATTCCAGAATCGCTCTTCTTAATGAACTAACAGAGCGTTAGTAGCATAAGAAAGCCACCAATTTGGTGGCTTTTGTTGGTTTGGAATAAAGTTTGAGTAAAACGTTTTATGATTTCGGATATTAGCATTTCTGTTGTAAAAAAGTTAAATCATTTCGGTAGACGAAATTGAAAACTATCCTTGATTTATTATTAATTATCGTACTTGTATTTATGTTGTAAACAATGTTCCATTTAGTGCATTAACATACCTAGTTGCAGATTTTTGAACTTGGTTATGGGCTTCTTCTTTAATTACTTGGTGAAATGCGTCATATAAACGGCCAAATTTAAAATCAATAACCCGATTTGCGATTCTTTCGACTGTTACACTTGGCATTGGGATGAAGTTTGGATAACTATACATAAAACTTACCCATTGACGATCAGCAACGATCCGAATGATATCTCCAGTTAGTAATATTCCGTTCTGGCTGTTTCCATTTTTCCATTCTAAAACGGTGCCGCCTTTAAAATGTCCGCCAATTCGTTGAAGGATGACACCTTCCTGTAATTCAATCGATTCTCCAGACCAGAAAATGATTTTTTCGCTTGGCCTCGTTACCCAGTCTCTTTCATCTTCATGAATATAAATCGGAGTGTCAAAAGCTTCGGCCCATTCCACTTGACTAGAGAAATAATGAGGGTGAGATAACGCTATTGCATCGATTCCACCTAAATCTTCAATTTGGGTAATCGTATCTTGATCAATATATGTAATACAGTCCCATAATAAATTAAAATTCTTATCTTGTATTAAATAAGCAGTTTGTCCGATTCCAAAACTCGGACTAGTATTTATGCTATATAACCCCTCTTCGTCAAGATTAATAGAATTTTTAAATATTCCATCTTTTTTCATCAGTTCTAATGTTGTCCATGTTTGCCCTTTAGGACTAATATATTGTCTTTCTTCCCCGCAAATCAAACATTGATTGGGTACTTCTTTAGAACCTTCATATTGGACTCCACATGTTTCACAAATATAATTAACCAAAAATCTTTCCCCCTTATTTACAAAAAAACTTTATTAATTATTATAATTAAAAAAGGGAATATTTTGAAATTTATTGCTCAAATTCCCCTTCCTGCATCCGTGCTATTATTCTTATGCACTAAAGGGGCAGGATAGTTCAACAAGGTGGGAATATTTTTATATATGAAATAGAATTTTTTATCGCTTATGCTGAAAATAAAAAAGAAGGTTAAAACGTATGAATGTCACTGATTTAATTATTTTGTCTGTGGTTATAGGCTTAATTAATGATTTTAAGGACAAGAAATTTAATAGAAATTATTTTTTTAAAACGCCTTTAACATTTTTACATCAGGCCTAATATTAATCTTTATTAGATAAATATCTTCCTAGTGAAGAATATGGGATATGGCTATTTGGGGGGGGGGGGGTTATTGTTATATTCGATTTATACAACAATTAAAGGGTTTTTAAAAAAGACCAATAGCGCTCTTCATTAATTATCTGTAGGGTGCATTTCTTTAATAAGGGATCGCTTTCCTTATTGAATAAACGGGGCAGAATTATTAAGGAATGGTTTAGGGAATTGGAACATAATTGGAGTAATTATGAAAGATAAAGAGGATACAAATGATGATAAAAGAAAAAAAGAAAGGCAAAGGTTTTTTTAAAGGCATAATGAATGAAATCTGTGGTTCAATCTTATCTGAATTGATTTTTAACATCTTAACTAACTCTTATCCCAAGAATGATAGTTCGTTTAGTAAAGAGTTTATTTTAACTGATTGAGTCGGAATTAATTTTTAATCAACTAAAAGGTGAAGGTTGCTGATGCAGCCTTTTTCTTATGCCATTACGGGCAGAATTGTGAAAGTATGATTGTTAAACATTGATTATTGAAAAGTGTAATAAGAGGTGAATTTATGGATACTTCAAGCTATATATTTTTAGCAATTTATTGGGTCGGAATTATTATATGGTCGCTTAAAAATAAGGAAAAGGCTAAGAAGGAATTACTTCAAATAAAAAATAATTGGAAGACAGGAGCATCAATATTGCTAATTGTTTTATTTCCATTTTTAGTTATGGCTTCTATGATATTTGTATTGTAGTTTGTTTTCATTGTTAAGCTCACGTGGCAGGTTAGCAAGATTGTGAAGGTTTGTACTTAAGCTAACAGGTGCGTGCGGCCGAGCATAGGTCGTATCATAAAAGCGGGTGGGATTCTCGTCATACAAACTTTTTTCATAATGTTGCCCCCTAAAATTCCTAACTATACACTCACTAAACAGACTAGAAAATTTTTAATTGATTATTATTTTCTATACACTTTGTACCTTAGGCTTTAGATTAATCACGAAGTAATTGTATAAATGTTAATTTATTACACAAACTAGAATGTTCAAAGATGTAGAAGGGAAGGAAAGATATAAAATGACAAAGGTATTGTACATTACAGCTCATCCTCATGATGACACTCAATCTTACAGTATGGCTGTTGGAAAAGCATTTATTGAAACTTATAAAGAAGTAAATCCTAGCCACGAAATTGTAAACATTGACCTTTATAAAGAAAATATTCCTGAAATTGATGTGGATGTTTTCAGTGGTTGGGGGAAACTTCAATCTGGAAAGGGATTTGAAGAACTTTCGTCGGAAGAGAAAGCAAAAGTTGGCCGACTCTCAGAATTATGTGAGCAATTTATAGCTGCCGATAAATATATATTTGTAACACCTTTATGGAATTTTTCATTCCCACCAGTATTGAAAGCATATATTGATTCCGTTTCTGTTGCTGGTAAAACATTTAAATACACTGAACAAGGTCCAGTTGGCCTTTTAACTGATAAGAAGGCCATACATATTCAAGCTCGCGGTAGTATTTTTTCCGAAGGGCCATTAGCTGAAATGGAAATGGGTCACCGATATCTAAATATCATTATGCAATTCTTCGGAGTTCCTTCTTTTGAAGGTTTATTCGTTGAAGGACATGCGGCAATGCCTGATAAAGCACAAGAAATTAAAGAAAATGCTATTGCACAAGCAAAAGATTTAGCTCCGAATTTTTAATTTCCAAAGAAGTGTCACAGTCGGTGGTACACCGTGGTTGTTGGAGTGACTAACGGATGGTCTCAAAGGCACCATAATTAACGACCTTCTTCACCAGCCATTAAAACAGTATCGATATAGGGACCAATTTTCATTCTCTGTGGTGAAGCGCTGATTTTTGCGCTTCATGAATGGCTAACGGGGAAGGTTAGTGAAAGAAGGAATTCGCTTTCAAAACTAGAATTTAAATAAATAACTAATGGATATAGGAAGGAGATTCTTATGATAATAAAAGGTTTTGGGGGAATCTTTTGGAGGACTAAAAATCTAGAGGATATAAAAAAATGGTATAGTAAAGTCCTGAAAATTGAAATTGAAAATTGGAATGGTACCATTATTACACCACAATCAGGCAGTGAAACTATCTTTTCCTTCTTTTCTGAAAATGACCCCTATTTTCCAACAGAACAACAAGTGATGTTAAACTTTCAAGTTGAAAATTTGGATGACAGTATCAAACATCTAGAAAATATGGGCGTTCCCCTTGTTATGGAAAAGACGATTAATGAATTTGGAAAGTTTATTTGGATTGAAGATCCAGAGGGAAGACGTATTGAGCTTTGGGAGAAGTAATAGGATAATAATAAATTTTTGATGGAACAATTCATTTCGAATCAACAATAGATTCTGAGGAGACAATTGATTGTACGAACTATCTAATTTTACCAGGATTAATAAATGCACATTTTCATAGCTATTCGCCACTTACAAGAGGTCTGGTAAAAGATATGGGTATACAAGATAGGTGTAACGATTCTAAGCAAGGGAAAATCCAACAATTATTTTTTGATTATATAGATACTGGTTGTAAATCCGCATTTTCTGACAGTACCTCTGTTCATAGCTTCAAACTACTTGACTTTTAACAACTTTAAACTATAATTAAAAACAGAATGAATATTCATTCCTAATATGAGGTGAGAGAAATGTCCAAAAACAAACAAGATGATATTTTTGAAGCAGCTATGAAACTTTTTGCGGAACGTGGTTATGATGGAACCACAGTACCAATGATAGCTGACCAAGCAAAAGTGGGCGCTGGGACCATTTATCGTTATTTTGCCAATAAAGAATCCCTTGTTAATTCTTTATTTATCAAATGTGTTCTTCAGTTTTCTGAAGCCATAAGAACCGACTTTCCTTCTAATTCAATAATACGTGAACAGTTTACCCACATTTTAATTAGAATATTTGATTTTGCAAGAAAAAATGTGAATGCTTTTATATTTATAAATTCTCATGATGATGGTTATTATCTGGATGAGAATAGTAAAGAAACGTTTAATGACTTTCTGGACTTCATTATAAGAGTAATAGAGGATGGAAAGGAAAAAGGATATATTCGCCCCTTACCGTCATCTGCATTAATTGCGATGGTTTATGGACCAATTGTAATGTTAGTTAAGATGATCGAGACAGGGAAACTAGCAGAGACACCGGAATTATTAAAAGAACTTGAAGAAAGCGCATGGAATGCTATTAGAGTCATTTGATTCGGGTAGCTTCGCAACAAACGGAATGAATATTCATTCCTATATAAAGGAAAGGTGAAATCAAATGAAAAAGTTGGGGAAGCCTCTCCTTGTCTTATAGATAATCGTTACGATTGTGTCGTTAACAACAATGCCTAATATGGACCATTTGACCAAAGAAAAAGGACAAATTACGGTCCCAGATACTGAACAAATGCGCTGTTGCTAAAGAGATGATAAAGCAAATGGATAAAAAAGGCGGCGAAACGTATGGCATTATAGCGGTCTTCAACAGTGGAAGCGATAAAGGCTTAACGAAAAAACCAGCAGCTCCTTTTCTTATGGAACTAGGGGCAGGATAGTTCAACAAGCATATTGTATTCGAACTGTACAATAAATACTAAACAATGAGAATAGTAAAATGATATTTAAACCCAATTGTTGGATTTTTATGGTAAAATGAGTTTCTAAACTGTTGTTATGAACGAGTTAGAGACAAAAAGCGTAAGGACTACTTAATTTGGTTTATTAGTGCATTACTCTTTTATTGGATAGCTATTGACTATTATTTCTTCAACTTATAGACGCGTTAGCTAAAGATCAGAACTGTCTTTAAGGCAGCGTTTTCTTTATGGAACTAAAGGGGCAGCATTCCTGTAATAAATGAAAATTAGTATTGAGTACATCTCTCTTATTAAACAAAACCAGCTAAGTTTGGGATTTAATACACTTAAAGTAACGGGTGCGTTCGTTGAATTACATTGTCAGAAAAAGAGCTCCTTCATATAAGGGAAGTTGTAAGAGGGTACGGTGATGTTACTACAATTTTTTTACAAATTGAGATAACCAATAATTCACAATTATGGTAAGGTTGATTTTGTTATATACATCATTTTTCAAGGGATGGTGCAAGGGATGCTTAAACGAATAATAACTAAGTACGAACACGAAGGCCTGACCCCGGAGGAAATTGAGCATTTAAATACTATAAAAGGACAAAATCCTTATGGGATGCTAACTCTATTATTAGGTCTAGTATCCTTTATTTTTGGGCCACAGTATATAATTATTCCTATCGTATCTTTGTAATTGGGTTTTATTACTTACCTGACCTTTGATTCTGAAAAAGAGGATAATCCTTGGACGTTTTACATTGGACTATTATTTGCTTTAACAGGATTAATATTGAACTTTTTACATTATGTACACGTATTGAGCTAGATGTTTCTGCTATATTTATTTGTTTATTTCTTTAGCTAGATATTCACGGTCAATGGCTTGAGGTGGTCTTTCAAACCAACCGTGCTTAATCATTAAGTTTGCAGCAACTCCATCAAATTGAAATGAGAGATGTAAAGTGTTTAATTGAAGCAGAAAAATAAAAAACCACTCAAAGTGGTTTTTTAATCGCGCATCGCTCCTGCCTCTCGGGAAGTCATTGCACCTTGTCCTTCGCTTACATCTTTTTGAATTTCTTGTTTTACTTTTCGTGCATCTGTTCCGGAAAATTGTGGTTTCATAATAGAACCCAATTTCGCTTTAGCTTGTTGATCCTGTTGCATACAACTCCTCCTTAATTTATTAACAACCTTATTATTTACAAAGAAACACTCGTTATTCCTGAGGATCTGAGCGAAGTTCCCTTAAAGTAGGGGGTGTTCAGCATCCTGTATTAACTTCATCAATAAAAAGTGCAGTAGCTTCTTCTTTAAAAGCAGATTGGATCGTGGATGATTATTTTAATAGTGGCGAACGAATAGAACCCTGGATTGATAAAAGGGTTGTTAAATATCATCGAACTTTTGAAGAATATTATCAACTTTTAAAGCTAGCTGGATTCAAGATTGAAGATATTAGAGAAAGCACTCTAAGAGTTGAGGAATTTAGCAGTGAAAGTGAATATAAACGTCGAATGAGAATTCCACTATTCTTGATTTTTTCTTGTGAAAAATAAGATTTCCTCAAAAAGGGAGGTTGCCTCGGAATTCTTTTCATCAAGAACTAACGGGGTAATTTTTAATATAGTAAGAATAATAGATAGTATAAAGGACCGGAAATTCACTATATTAAAGGTGGGAAATGACATGGCAAGAAAGTACCGATTATATCAAATTGATGCATTTACGAAAGAAAAATTATCAGGTAATCCTGCTGGTGTAATTACCAATGCAGATGGGTTATCTTCGGGTGAGATGCAGAGGATTGCTAGAGAGCTTAACAATTCGGAAACGGCATTTATATTTAAATCAGACAATAGCGAATCTGATGTACATATTCGTTTTTTTACGCCTACTCATGAGGTTCCAATCTGTGGACATGCGACGATTGCTGCCCACTATGCTCGTGCAGTTGAAAATAGTTTAAATACAGGTAAAGTTTATCATAAAACTGGTGCCGGCATTTTACCAGTCGATGTAATTAATGAAGGTAATGATTACAAAATTATAATGACCCAGGGTAGTATAAGTTTTGATGCGGTGATTGATGGTCTAGCTTTAGAAAACATATTTACAGCTTTCAATATAAGTGAAAATGATTTATTAGAAGATTGTCCAGTACAAATCGTTTCTACCGGGCATTCCAAGGTGATGATTGGAATTAAAAATTCGGAACTTCTTCACCGATTAAACCCTAATATGGATTTACTAACAAAAGTCAGTGGATTAATTAATTGCAATGGTTTCTATGTGTTTACGATGAATGCTCCCGACTCCGAAATCTTAATTCATGGAAGAATGTTTGCTCCAGCAATTGGTATTAACGAAGACCCTGTTACAGGTAATGCGAACGGCCCTTTAGGTGCATACTTAATACACCATGGACTTGTCAAACATGATAATACTTTATTTAGTTTTAAAGCAGTGCAGGGCGAAGCTATAAACCGGGCGGGTGTCATTGATGTTCAAGTGAAAATTTGTCATCAGGAACCAGAGGAAGTAAGGATTGCGGGAAATGCTGTAATCGTATTTAAGTCCGAGTTATTACTGGAATAGCCATTCAACGTGCATTAGCTTAACCTGGACCATATAAATATTATTGTAGCGTATTTAGATTTTGTGCCCTGAATAACCTTACAACTACCTCGAGGTTGAGTGAATAATTCCTTGTTACAAATACTATTAGTTTTCTTCTTTCAATAAGGAAGGTTGTGTTGAGGCAGCCTTTTTCTTATGGCACTAACGGGGCAGTTTAGTTTAATAAGACTTTTAGAATCAAACTATCAGTTGAAACCTTTTTAGGGAAAATCTCGTATACAGATTTAGGAAAATGTTTTTTAGAAAAGGAGAAACAGGTTATGTTTATAGGGGATATTATATTTCAAGTAATTGTTTTCGGAGGTATAGCATTAATTTTAGGTGTTTTAGGTTATTTATTATTTAAGAGGACAAAGAGAAGCTAATTAAATTTCTAATTTAAGTAACGATTGCTTTACTTATCAGGAGTTGCTTCGGCAGCTCTTTTTCTTATGGAGCTAACGGGGCAGGATAGTTGCATTAGAACTTTTTGTTATTCGACTAACGTGTCAGGCTTAATTATCAAAATTAGCATTGTCTTTTTGGGTTAATATTGAGATAAGATAAGGCTAATGGGTAGTAGCACTTACTTCTTGGCAATAAAAAAAGAATAATTCCTAATTAAACTAAAGGGACAGGTTAGTGTGAGAAGACCTAATTGGATAAATATCGTTTTTAGGGACTAGAGGTGATTATATGAAGGAAAACTACCCACGACAAGGATTAAGAATAAGATGTGAACAAGGCGTCTATCCAGAAGTTAGAAGGGCTTGTCTAGAATTTGCAAAGTGGTTAAGAATAGAATTTGAATTTCCCATTCGAGTTGTTGTATATCTAAAAAAAGACTATCAAATTAAAAGTAGGTTCGATAAAGAATTAGTATCTGCAACATTCTTTGCCCCTTCCGATAAAAGTGTAGAACCGTACATAAGAATAGCTACAGGTGACTATATAGAATTATTAGAGGAGATCGGACAAGATGATGCACTTGCAAGTATTCTTGGTTCTATTGCCCACGAGTTGGGGCATTATTATCAATGGATTGATGACCTTGAACTTGATGAAGAAGGTGCAGAAAATAATAGCGAGTATATGATTGATTTGTATGCTGAGACTAGAGACCATCCGTAAACAATTAAAGCACTTTGTTAATCAACTAACGGGTGCGTTAGCTGAAGATCGGAGCTGTCTTTAAGGCAGTTTTTTCTTATGGGGGTGCCGCCAAAAAGGTCGGGCAAATACTGCCCGACCTTTCAACTATACCCCACGATATAGTTAATGGGATATTTATAATACGAAACTATAAAAATATCATTCCTCAATATGTATAGTTTTACTTTGCAAATAAATGGTTGCCTATTCTAATGACTGTTTCCCTTGTGAAAATCCATTCATCTGTTGCCGAGAACGGATTATAATAATAAACAGAACCATGAGTAGGATCCCAACCTTGTAATGCATCAATAACAGCTCGATATGAATAGCTATTTGGGGTCAAATAATATTGCCCATCATGTACAGCTGTAAAAGCATTTGTCTGGAAAATAACATCGTAAGTATTTTTAGGAAAACCTGGCGTTGACATTCGGTTCAAAATTACTGCAGCGACAGCTACTTTTCCTTCATAAGTTTCTCCTCGAGCTTCTCCATAAACAACCCTGGCCATCATTTCAATACTATTTAATTTTTGTTGTGTTTGGAATCCAAAAACCCCATCTGGTAATATTCCAGAATCTAGTTGAAGTTGTTTAACTGCATGATCAGTAATTGCACCATAATACCCTGTTGGTTGCCTATTAAAGTAACCCATTTTCTTTAAATTTTCTTGTAAGTCATAAACTGCTTGTCCTTGACTTCCATTGTGTAAAATTTCTTGAGCAAAGATTGAATTTGGTATAAAAAACATGAAACAAATAAAAACAACAAACGACATTTTTTTAACATTTAACATAAATAATACCACATCCTTCGATTCATTTTCCTACTATTCTACTTTATCATACAAGAAAAATAGATTTATCTTACATTATTCCTATTTTAAACCAAAAAATAAAGAAAATTTCAGACGAATTTGTCTGTTTATTGGGGTACCGCCTATCGCCATCAAGCTAAGAAAAAGGATTATACCCATAACGAAAAAATAAGCTATTCTTTGGTGTAAATGCTGCTGAAGATAGCTTTTTTCGTTTTAGGGTATAAAGAAATTTTAACTAATGGGCATGCGGCAAGACCCCTTATGGAACTATCGGGGCAGGTTAGCTCCATAATAAACAAGTGATTTATCTATTAATCATATATGTTAATATACAAAATAAACCAATAGAAAAATTAGGGGGATGAGTATGTTTTTATATAATATTGATGAGGAGTTATCATTGAAACTGTTAGAATTAAAGGATGCAGAAAGGGTTTTCGAAAGAACAAATCAATCCAGAGAATACCTACGAGAATGGCTCCCTTGGCTGGATAATACAACAAAACTTGAAGATACAAAAGGGTTCATTAATATTTCTTTAAAAGATTTTGCTGAAAACAAGAGTGTCAATACAGTTATTATGTATAAGGGACAAATTGTTGGTGTAGCAGGTTATAACCAAATAAATTGGTCAAATAAAACTGCATATATTGGTTATTGGCTCGGAGAAGAATATCAAGGTAATGGAATTATGACAAGAGTATCTAAGGCATTGACTGATTATGCATTTATTGAATTGAAACTAGATAAAGTGGAAATAAGGGTTGCTGTGGAGAATAAGAAAAGTAGAGGAATTCCCGAAAGATTGGGTTTTGTTAATGAGGGTTGTATCAGACAAGCAGAATGGTTGTATGACCATTATGTTGACCATATTGTTTATGGTATGTTAGTTAAGGATTGGAATAAGTAGTAATTCATACCTTAATGAACTCCCTCAGTTTAATTGATAATGCTCACGAATACTCGCTTATTCGCAGGATTTCATACCACATGGTATAGGTTGCTTTAGATGAACGAAAGAGATAGGACCGTTTTGATAAGATGAGAGCAGATTGAAATAGGGGATCTATTGAAAATCCCATATTATTACATATACTACACGCATTTTCCACGCTGCCCTTGGAGGCTTTCCCTCCCATGTCTCAACGGGTCATAATCCTATGCCCTTTCATTCCTTCGTCATACCTATCCAAGGGGTGGAGGCCGGTTTTGCTAACGGAACGGGCCATTGCCCTTTTGTTCATTACATCCAGTACTTCGTGCTTTCTTTGAAATCCTACGAATAAGCCAACTTTCGTTAATCACAATGTGAATGTAAATTTACGCTGCTAGTTGTTCAAGAGGGAAGACCATTTCCGGTTTATAGGCAGAGCCATTACGAGCAATCCCTACTAGAACACGGGCAACTTTTCCACATAGTTTCATGATGGATTTCATTTTCTTAATCTTCTTTCCTTTAACATTGTTCGAGTGTAGGGCTTTAAACTCAGGGTTATTCATCACCAGACTCATGGTCGCAAGGAAAAGGTAACGCCGCAGGCGTGATCTTCCACGTTTGGAAAGAACAATTTGGCCTTTCCACTTCCCAGAGCTTGCTTCAGCTAGATGCAATCCTGCATGACGAAGGAGCGCATTCCCGTGAGCGAACCCACTTAGATCTCCAACTTCTCCTAAGATGCCCGCTAGTGAAATCTCGCTGATTCCTTTAATGGCAAGTAATGGCTTAACGAATGGAATCTGTTCCAAGACGTTTGTGACTTCTTGCGTCACTCTTTCGAGTTGGGATGAAGCGAGATCATATTCCTCTAATAACTGTTCCAAGTGAAGTTTATACGCATCAAGGGCTTGTTTCGTACCAATTGAACGCTTGGCCAACGCAAGCAGGGAATGGGCTTTTTTATGCCCGGAATGTCGCTTCATACATGATTTCCACCCGGTTACGATATCTTGAGGCTGTAAGGAACATCATTCAGCTGGGGTAGGAAAGAGGCGTAGAGTTGCGATTGCCCCTTTACATGATACGTCTTTAAACACTTCCCGGAACTCGGGAAAGACAACATCCACCCAGCGATTAATTTGGTTGATGGAGCTAACAAGACGCTTAACGATCACATCTCGGTTAAAATTCATAGTAGGGCTTCCTCCTTAAGATTTTGAGTTAGATTGGTCTCTATACTCGTATCTTACTGAGGGGCTCTATTTTTTTCAAACCTGATATTTAACGATCTACAGGAATGCTAAAGGGGCAGGTTAGTTGGATAAGGTAATATTTGGATTAAGATGGATATAAGTGGAAAAGTTAATAACATGGGGTGATTTTTTGGAGAAAAATATTGGGGATGTAGATTTTTTTAAACAAGTAGTAAAAAGACTGTGCAAAAAAACAATATTTCCCCTCAGAAACCTAAATTTGAAATCATCGAGAACGTATTGGTTATTAGCATTATGAACCATTTAAAAGATGGAGTAGACTTAGATTGTTTTAATATTTTATACCTTATTTTCCGAACAATTAGATGAATTATTTTACTAAGTTTTTAATGTTTTTACTGATATATGCAAAGGTAGCAGTACACTAATAAAGTAATAAGGTTTACTTCAGTAAAATAAGGTATATTATATTTAATGAATAGATTCTCTTTAAAGACAAGAAAAGTAGGTGAACAAAGTGGGAAAATATCAATTGGATACCAAAGGTAAGGTAGCTGTGACAAAGTTTCATGAAAAACAGGCGCCTGCCAAATTTGATAAAAAGCAGCACCTTGAAAAAATACGTGCGGAGTATTTGAAAAAGAAGCAAAAACAAACAGATAAATAATATGAATGGAAACATAGGAAGACTAAAACCTCCCTATGTTTTTCTTATTCGAGGTGCTTTTTTCAATTGATGATAGAGTTTATTATTCCCATAAATTTCAGATTCGGTAACAAAAAACTCGTCATCAGATATCCATTCCTCACTAAAAATTTCAGTAGCAGAATCAATAGACCAGCCGTTATTTTGGATACACCAGTAATCTCCAGCAGAAATTTTTAAAACATTTGGATACTCACTTGGCTTAGCTGAATAAAAAGATAAGTCTCGATCTTTTCAGCAAGATACTTTCTCAACACCCCACACAATTGGTGGCCTTTTAAAAGTATGATTCTTTATATAATCATACATTTTTTGTCTTGCTCCCTCTTTTTAAACAAAAACTGTGACATATGATAAAGGTAAATTGAAAGGTATGAGCCCGGTACAATACCGAGTTCATACCCAACGCGCTGCCTAACGAAATAACCTGTCTAACTTTATGGGGTCAGTTCACGTAGAGGAGAGCGACTTTTTAGGTTGGAATTCTCTTAGAGTATAAAATTTCCGAAATGGGAGGTATAGCGTTGTTCCTGTCGTTCGTAAAAGTACATTTTTGCGAACGGGGCATTTTTTTATAAAATCAACTACTTTTAACGTCCGTTAAAGTATGGATAAACAAAGTGGGAAAAATTTTGAACGAGAACAATATCAATTGTTAAAACGAATGATCCGGAAAGGGGATGTTCTTTACATTCATTCACTGGATCGTTTTGGACGGAACAAGGATGAAACCCTTAGATTCTAAGACTAAGTGTTTTTATTTGTCAGATTGACTTAAGGTTGAAATGAGAAAGGTGTCACGATTGTTTGCTTAATTGGCCAGTAATTTTGTTCTTAATCTTGACATTTCTTTATCCATTAAGGAAGAAGCTTTGGCAAGCTCAATTAGCTGCTTTTGAGCATCCTCTGGTATAGTCTCGCCTTGATATTTATAGTTTAGTTTATGCTCGGTGGATGCCCAAAAATCCATAGCGGAAGTACGAATTTGTATTTCTGCAGGAACCCATATTATTTCGTTGGATAAGATGACTTGGGTTTCTACAATCAGGTGCAAACTTTTATATCCGCTCATTTTCGGGTCCTGAATATAATCCTTTACGCGTATCATTCGAATGTCTTCACGTTGCTCGATATGCTCCTTCAACATATATACGTCATCAATAAAACTTGTGACAATTCTAACTCCCAAAATATCTCTTATTTCATTCCTCACCGCTTCTTGTGTTAAAGGAATTTCTTTTTTTTGTATTTTCTCCACCAAAGAACTTAATTTTTTCATACGTGTTTTCATATGTTCAATAGGAGAATAGCCATGTTGTGTTTTCCATTCTAAGTCAATAACCTTGAAATCACTTTCTAATTCATGTAGGGCCATTTGGTAAGGTAAAAAGAACCCCCTCCAATTGTCTAATACTTTTTGAATAACCTCGATTTTCATCTTTTTTTTCAGCATGTCCACAGCCCTCCTGTTATTATTCTGTTATCATAACCAAGATACCCTAAAAAAAAAAAGCAACTTTCCATTTTTGTGAAAGTTGCTTTTACTGATTATTTATCAACATAGTGAAATAAGATTGTGAAGAAATGTACTTAAACTATCGGGTGCCTTAGCTGAAGATCGGAGCTGTCTCTAAGTCAGTTTTTTCTTATGGAACTAAAGGGGCAGTTTAGTTCCATAAAATTATTTTATTTATTTTAATAAATATTGGCATCAATTCTATAAAATGTAATATATCAGAAGTAGACTTTTGGGGTAGGTGTAAAAAGTGAAATTAAAAATATTGTTGGTTGTAGTTTCATTTATTCTTACGTATATTACTTTTAATACTCCGGGGATAAGTGAAATGTGGTCTTCATCGGGTGTTTTTGAGGTATGGGGTTTTTGGTTATTAATTATGATTTTTTTCTTCTACATAAAGAAAAAAGATTGAATTTCTTGTTCAACTAAAGGGGCAGTTTAGTTGAATAAAGGGAAAAAAGAATGCAATAGTTTTCATTTTACTTAAAAGCTGTAAGTTATTATAACTAAGCACTTTTTATTATATAAATAAAGACATGGCTGTAGGCTATTTTTCATATAATATTTTTGGGGTGGAAAAAATGGCAAGAGCAAGCTACCGAAGTTCAGACGTTGACTTAATGGCAAGGATGATGAGAGCAGAAGCCGAAGGAGAAGGACAACAAGGAATGTTATATGTTGGAAATGTAATTGTAAATCGTCTTGTAGCTAATTGTTTAGACTTTAAAGGTTTAAGAACAATTCCACAAGTCATTTATCAAGTACAAGGAGGAAATTATTCTTTTGAAGCTGTTCAAAAAGGGAATGTATTTTATCAAAGAGCGAGAGGTATTGAAAGAAGATTAGCAGAACAGAATTTGAAGCACTGGAGACAGCATCCGGCTAGATATGCCCTTTGGTATTTTAATCCACATGCTCCATGCCCTCCAACATGGTATGATCAACCTCAAACTGGTCAATTTAAAGAACATTGTTTTTATGAACCAAAACCTGCAACATGTGATAGTGTTTATAGAGGTTAAGCTTACTCTTTGAGTAAGCTTTTTTACATATTTAAAATATTTATACAATATAAAACTTTTAGTCATAGTTTTTATCTAAAAAAGTAAGATTGTGAATTATTGTACTTAAGCTAACGAGTGCGTTAGTTAAACAAGCATCACGCCAATTTGGTCGATTGTAGTTGATTTCAATTTGGGGTAACGTCACATGCCCATCAAGCTAAGTTAAAACAATACCCCCAAAAATGGAAAAACGCTATGCTTATCGTAAGAAGTTTACGAGAAAGGATGGTGTTTTTTATGAATCCTATCATCTCCAGTGAACTTTCACTTTTCGCACAAGAATTACAACGATTTCTATCTCCATTAGTCCTACAAGAAATCGCCAAACAAGTTGGTTTTGTGCAGCGATCTAGTAAGTTTCAAGCAAATGAACTCATCGCCCTTTGCGTTTAGCTCAGCCAAGAAGTCGCTAGTACATCGCTTACGCAACTATGTAGTCGGTTAGAGGCTTCGACGGGTGTACTAATGATCCAAGAGGGACTCAATCAACGCTTTAATCCAACAGCTGTCGCTTTCCTCCGAGAAGTCTTTACTTCACTCCTAACACAAAAACTCTGTGCGACACATTCACTATCTTCACACATGATTTCATCTTTCGAACGCATTCGGATTTTAGATGCAACTGTGTTTCAGCTACCTGATTCCTTCGCCACCGATTATCAAGGCTCTGGTGGGAGTAGTAATACGGCAGGCTTGAAAATCCAATTGGAATACGATTTACTGAGTGGCCAATTTTTAAACGTGCAGCTAGGACCGGGAAAGAACAATGATAAAACATACGGTACAATCTGCCTTGAAGCCGTAGAGGAGGGCGATTTATGTTTGTGTGATCTTGGTTACTTCGATTTAGGAGACTTACAAGTCATTCATGATAAAAAGGCTTACTATATCTCGCGGTTGAAGCTGAATACACGCATTTATATCAAGAACCCTGAGCCAAAATACTTCAAAAATGGCACGTTAAAAAAGCAAACAGAATACATCCAGCTTGATATGACACAAATGATGTCTGGTCTAACTACTGGTGAAACGATGGAAATCTCCGAGGCATACATTGGCCAAAATCAGAAGCTTCCGGCACGTGTCATTATCCATCGTTTAACTGACGATCAAACGCAAACACGACTGAAAAACCAAGCGATACGTGAAAAGAAGAAAGGTATTGTCATGAAGAATAAAAGTAAACGTTTAATGGGCATGAATGTATATATCACGAACACGTCGCTAGAAGAAATACCGACGAATTACGTGCATTCATTGTACTCACTTCGTTGGCAGATTGAGATTTTGTTTAAAACGTGGAAGTCATTCTTTGAAATAGATGAATGTAAAAACATTAAAAGAGAACGCCTAGAGTGCCATTATATGGACAACTCATTGGCATTCTCCTCTGTTCTTCTACGATGTTTCAAATGCGACAGCTTCTGCTTGAAAAGAAAAAGCAGGAGCTGAGTGAATACAAAGCAATTTATATGATTAAAGATTACTTTCCGTTACTGTTTCAAGCGATAGCAGTTGGCACAAAAGAACTTTTGAAAATTCTGCATCGCCTTTATCAGCTGCTCAAAAAGAACGGTCGTAAATGTCATCGGTATAAGAAGATGACCGTCTTTGATATTCTAGGGGTTGTGTATGAAACGACAGTGAAGAATAGACAAGCTGCCTAGCAAAAAAATCTCGTTTTAATAGGCTTTTTTTGCATGGCTACTTTTCCATCACTCGCTAGTTTTTAAACAAGGATCATTTCGTATCTAGTAATTTAGGTTGATGGGCATGTGGTACTACCCCTAATAGAAAATACATAAGAAGCAATATGATAATGCACCTATGATTAAGCTAATCCAAGCAAAAAATACTATTTTCTTTTATTATTGGATACAGGACAACCGATGATGTTAAACCAAGCTTTGAACGAACAATCTTACTACACACTTTTTTTGTATTTACCCCACACTATCATCTGCTAGTACTACTATTTTTTATAACCAAATCAGCCGTTTCCCTCGGATGGCTAAGAGGGAAATGATGACCATATGGAACAATATCAACCTTACCAAGATGCAATGGAGCAAAATAGCTTCTATCATGATCTCCCCAAATAATATGAAGATTATACCTTTGTACTTTATTAAAATCACCCTGATAGTCTTTCAATAGAAAACTGTTAAGCTGAACCGTTGTATTTAAAATTCTAGGCGAAGTAAAGCTCCTACTTACTTTGGCAATATAATGTTCCGGAATGCTCTCCGTACTTTCAAACAGACCATTACCTAATAAATATCGCTCTATCAAATTAGCAGTTGCCAATTTCAACGCCCATTTGTTCATAAATTGAGGAGCATTAAACGAGTTAGAATTTCTTTTTGCAACAGGTGGCTGAAGTAAAGTAATAGTATTCTTCGTATCAATGTACTCTTGTACTAATGCTTCCAGAAGAATTACCGCACCGAAGGAATGGCCAATCAAATGTGCACCATTAGTAGCTTCCCCCATTAACTCTTTCACTACATTCAAATAGAGATCCAGAAGGTTTTTCTCTCGTTTAAAAGGGGAACGTCCTAAACCTGGAAGATCCAGGATCCATACCGGTTGACCAGTTTTTTCATGAAGCTCTAGTCCTAAAGGAAATAAATCCTCTCCATCGCTCAATAAACCGTGTAATAAAATAAACGGCTTACCCTCTCCTTGTATTTGATAAATGACAGTGTTTCCGATTAATGTTCGTTCAAATGCATGATTATGCTGGTCATTTTGATACATCAAGCGATAATCCAAATCCGCTACGACGGCTGGGAAAAATTTCATTACACTCGTCTTCTTAAACCAATCCCCTCCCATGATTTTTTTCGATGAATCATTTGAAAACTTCCTATTTGTAATAAAGTTCAGTCCATCCGATGGAATTTGTGTTATTTTACTTACCCCACTTTTCATAAGTGCCTTCATGAAAGGAATTGGTACAGAGATTTTAGGTGCTACCATATTCATACTTTCTGACATAACTCCTAATAATTCAGACATATTTGGATCAAGCTGTTTGTCTTGAACAAGTGTATATGTTTGAATAGACGGTTGCTCCTGCTTAAAAACCTGCACAATAAACTTCGCTAGCTCATCGTTTGAAATAAGTGGTAATCTATACCCCTTACCTCCAGGAACAACTGGCATTAGCCCTCTTCGCATACTCGTCACAAGCAAGCCTAAGCCTGCTACTTGCTCCGTACTCCCTGTTTTACTACTGCCGACTACAGTTGGTGGATTAATCACAGAAAGCGGATAGCCTATTTCAGATGCCTGCTGGCGAATATAAAGATCTGCTAAAAATTTTGTTCTTTCATATGAATTTTTTATTTTCAAATAATCGTTGCCTTCCTTAAACACATCAATCGTAACCATGCTACTTTTATCATCCAAGGGGCTCATATAACCTACTATATGAATAAATTGCTGCAAGCCCTTCAATTGATGAATACTTTTAGCTAATTCACCGATATGCTTGGCACCGTTTAAAATTACAGAAACTGCCTCTTGCTCTGTCGCTTTAATATCCATTGGTCCACCCGCGTGAATAATCACATCCGTTTTTAATATCCTATCCTTATCTTCATCACTTAAACCTAAATCTGTTTTCGTTAAATCACCTTCAATAAAGTGCATGGCTGCCTCATTTACAATACCTTTTTCTTGAAAAATGCGTGTTGCCTTACTTTTTGACCTAACTAAAAGAAAAATCATAACTTCCTCTTTAGTTAATTCCTCCACTAATTGCCTCCCAATAAAGCCTGTTCCACCAGTTAAAAATATTGTCCTCATATCCGCGCTCCTTTTTAGTACTATATAGTACTAATTCAATGTAAAAAAAATGCTTCTCTTATCGAAGCAAGTTAAAAAAATGGTTTGCTGTTTGCTTGATAACAGTTGCATCCTTCAATGTTTCTGAAATAAATAGCGCTCCTTCAAGATTCGTTATAAAAAGTGCCGCTACCTCGTCAATATTAATCGTATTTCTAAACTCCCCTTTTTCTACTCCTTGTTTTAGTAATAGAGAGACTTTCGTTTGTAATCCTGTAAAAAAGAGCCCTATTTTTTCTTTTATGTGCGTGGCTTGTGCAGGACTTTGAATATAAAGAGTAATAAATGGACAGCTACCCTTATACTCCCTTGACTGAACTCCCTGTGATAAATGCTTTAAAAACAGCTGGACACGATCTTCAACTAATAATTGGTTCTGAGAAAGTATTTCATCAATGGCACGCTGATACGTTTCAATCCAATAATCAACGACCCCTTCTAACAATTCTTCCTTATTAGAAAAGTGATAATACACATTAGATTTTGATACTTTGCTTACACGCACTAATTCATCCATACTTGTATAAGCAAACCCTTTTTCTAAAAATAATGTTGCCGCCACTTCAATCACACGTTTTTGATTCATTAATTTTACCTTTGTCATAACTAGAACTATATAGTACTAGTTTGAATGTTGCAAGTATTAACTATTTCTTTTTCTATGGGACATAGAAACACCCCTTTAGATACTCATATCTTAAGGGGTAAAACGGTGCGACTTTTTTATAAATGGTTAAACTTTATTCAAAACGACGCATCTTTTTTACAAATGGTGCAACTTTATTTCAAAGTAGGGGTACCGCCACATGCCCATCAAGGTAAGAAATCATAATACCCCCAGAACGAAAATTTTATGCATCTTACTCGTTTTTATCGTTTTGGGGTAACTCGTTATTGTTAGCTTGATGGCGATGGGGTAGCGTCAGGAAAATGCGGATTTACAACGTTAGGCACATTTTCAAGACGTTACCCCTATATATCTTTGGCTAATTAAGTTTAACTAAAGCATTGAACGCGACTTTAAATAACACTTATCAAATGTTTCCCCACCTTTAACCCCAGAAATATGATCTAAGAACAGCACATAGAATAGTATAGAAATACTGCGGCTGATGCCGGACATGGAGGGGATGTATTTATATGAGTACCAGAATGATCCGGCAGCTGATAAGGTCAAGGCAACAGGAATTAGTCGAACTTGCTGCTTCATTTATTCGAATTCCATCTGAAAATCCATCGCCCGAGTTTAAGAAGCGGTCAGCAGAAATGGGACGCCATATTAGCCGATACCTAGCAGGAAAAGGGTTCTTGATTACCGAGCACCGCCGTAGCGAAAATGCGCTGGTTACCGTGGTCTGTGATGCTCCCTTAACCAGGATACCTGGTCCACGGCTCCTATTTTGCGGACATACAGATGTCGTACCTGCAGGCGATCGTTCACATTGGACCTTCGATCCTTTCTCAGGAGAAGTCAGAGCAGGTATGCTTTTGGGTCGGGGAGCATCCGATATGAAAGGAGGCTTGGCAGCACTGATTTTTGTGGCGGGACTACTTCAGGAGTTCGCCCCCACTCTTAATTTGAAAGGTAGCCTAGGAGTTATTGCCTCTCCGGATGAAGAGACTGGCGGCATTGAGGTGGCTTCGCTCCTGGATCAAGGATTGATTAAGGGTGATGCTTGTCTGATTGGTGAACCAACGGACCCCCACCATCCGAATGCCGGTGAAAAGGCCGAGGCATGGATGCAGGTGATCATACCAGGTCAGACAGGGCATGGCAGCCTACAACCGCTTTATGGAATCTCCGCCGTACGAAGAGGGGTAGCCGCGGTCGAAGCACTAACCAAGCTTTTGGAGCTCAAGGCAACGCCTCCGGCAGAGCTTGGTCAACTTTTGTACAATACTGAGTGGTTCCTAGGAAATCCCTTACTGTCACAGTTACTTTATCGTCCCTCTTACAATCCAGGTGTAATCCAGGGTGGAACAAATGTGAACGTCGTCGCAGACAAGTGTATCATTAAAGTGGATACCCGGGTTCCATTCGGTATGAAGCCCGAGTTTGTACTTGATGTCGCTAGGAATCTTGTTAGTGCTGTAGCGCCAGATGCGGTTGTAGAGCCAATGGTACCCTGTACTAACCCGAACTGGACCTTAGAGAATCGTCCAATTGTGAGGGAAATAGAACTGGGAATCCAGCGTGTCCTCGGAAGGGAGGAACCCGTATTCAGCGTACTTTTGCTGAGTTCAAGTGATGCCAGTCACTTCCGGCGCCATGGCATTGATACCGTCCTTTACGGTCCAGGGCTGGAACACACTATCCATGGGTACGATGAGCGGGTTTCAGTGGAGAACTTAGTTGAATCTGCCGAGATTTATGCTGAGACGGCAGTCAAGTATCTTAGATCATTTTAAATCTATTTTCACTAAACTTTATGTAGTGGTAAGGTCAGTGTTTTGACAATTTATAACGTTAAGATAGAACCCCTTGTATCAATAGGGTCTAGCCTATTGATATGGAGTCAATATTACGTGAAACAAGGCTTACTAGTGTCTCGTATAATTTGTCTCAACACATTTATCGTTACTACACCAACGATTTCCACTTCCTAGAACAGCTTAACGTTGTAAATCCGCATTTTCCTGACGCTACCCCAATTTGAAGAAGCCGACCAATAAAGGTCGGCTTTTTTCATTTTTAGCAGAAACCGCCATATCCATGAACGGGGGCAGGACAGCATTGGACACCGCCACCGAAACAGCTAGCTCCAACAATGATTAAGAGTATAAACAAAACGACTATAAAGGCGAATCCTCCGCCAAATCCTCTACCGTTATCACAACTTGATTCACAACGTGACATACAAACATCTCCTCATTTTGTTTTTAGAGGAGGAAATTAATTAAATGGGTTATATCACCTTATGCTCTAATTAGGAAAATGACACAATAGTCTCCATCTCTGTTCAGAAGAAGTAAAAAAAGTAGATTCCTTAAGGAGATCGACTTTTCAGGTTGGAATTCTCTTAGCGTATAAAATTTCCGAAATGGGCGGTATAGCATTGTTACTACTGTTCGAAAAAGTAAACTTTTACGAACTTTTTTGATTGTTATTTTTCTTTAAAATAGCCTTAGTGAAAGACACTAAATGTTTTCAATACGTTATTCGTTTCCTCTTCCGTAATGCCAATATAACGCAGGGTAACGGATGGATGGGAATGATGTAGGATCCGTTGCAACATGGCAATATCCTTCATAGCTTTGTAAAACCAATAGCCAAACGTTTTAAGTAAGGTATGATTGCCCACTGTACTACGCCAGCGAACTCTGCGGTCTTATTTAGCTTTCTGTAGGCCTGATTAGGGGTAATCGGACGTTCTCCCTTCCAGGACGGGAATAAATAGGGACTCTGGACGTTTTTGGAGTATTCATAGACCTCCTGGAAGCAATTCGCGATATACATATCGCGGATTTTTTGCGTTTTGCCTTCTTTAACCCATAGAATCTTGTGTTGTTTGCTTTTAAGGTCCAGGATCTGCTTCGTGGTGAGCTTGAGTAGGTCCCCGACACGCAGACCGGTCTCGCAGCCTACCACAAAAAGGATATAATCACGCTCCGAACAATGGCGCTTCAGCGCCCATTTCATATCTTCTAACTGCTGCTGATCACGGATCGGCTGCACATCTTTTGGTTGCGTCATCTCCATCGACCTTTCTTCTCTATTCAAAAAATCCGGCTATAAAATCCTTATGTACCAACGATTTAATGTATGATTTTTCCTCTTTTTTCAGTATAAAGAAAAAAAACGAAAAAAGTTAATTAAATCAATTAGATCATACATTCAAATTAGAAAGAAAGTACCCTTATGCTGCAACGGGGCAGGTTAGGACAATAAGTCCTATGATATATTTCTGCTAATAATTGAGTTTTCGGGGGTAAGTCAATGAATAATCAAGATTATTTTAATGATGAAAACTATACTGGTAATCACCTTCATGTAGATAATTGGAAATATGAGTTCACTCCATATATAGAAGCAATTGCTTGGGTAAGAAAAGACAGTT